>NZ_SMMD01000790.1 GCF_009711475.1 Fulvivirga aurantia | reverse complement strand
CAGAATTCTTATAATTCGTAAGCATCTAGACAGCAATAAGTTCATTTTAAAATCTGTCTTCAAATTGATAGATTACACATAAAAAGATGCTCCTGCGAAACAATTAGGAGGCTTAAAACCTTAGATTTGACAGTAAATATTACATTGAGTGGAACTTAGACCAGCCTATGGATTTTAAACTTTCAAGCGAATACGTACCCACCGGTGACCAACCAGCTGCCATCGAGCAACTTTCTGAAGGGCTGGAATCCGGGGAGCCATTTCAGACACTCCTGGGAGCTACAGGTACGGGTAAAACATTTACAATGGCCAACGTAGTTGCCAGGGTCAATAGGCCCACGATTGTATTATGCCACAATAAAACCCTGGCTGCTCAGCTATACGGTGAGTTTAAGCGTTTTTTTCCTGAAAATGCAGTCGAATATTTTATATCGTATTACGATTATTACCAGCCAGAGGCTTTTATACCAAACTCCAATTTGTATATTGAAAAGGACCTTTCGATAAATGAAGAAATTGAGAAATTACGACTTAGCGCTACTTCATCACTACTGACTGGTCGCAGAGATGTAATCGTAATCGCTTCCGTTTCGTGTATCTATGGTATTGGTAATCCTGAAGAATTTGGAAATAACGTAATCAAACTGCGTGTTGGGGAAACTATCCCTAGAAATAAGCTACTCTTCTCTCTGGTTGATATTTTATATAATCGTACAAGCGCAGAATTTAAAAGAGGAAACTTCAGAGTAAAAGGAGACACAGTCGATATTTTTATTGCATACGGTGATTTTGCCTATAGAGTGATTTTCTGGGGTGATGAAATTGAGGCTATCCAAATGATAGATCCTGAATCCGGCACAAAAATCTCAGACCAAACCGCCATTACGATCTTCCCTGCCAACTTATTCGTAACCGGCAAAGACCAATTACATCAGGCCATACATGAGATTCAGGATGACCTCATGGCTCAGCTAGATCAGTTTAAGCTTGAGCAGCGCCACCTGGAGGCCAAAAGACTTAAAGAGCGTACCGAGTTTGACATTGAGATGATGCGCGAACTTGGTTACTGCTCAGGCGTTGAGAATTATTCGAGGTATTTTGATAGAAGAAAACCTGGTGCAAGACCTTTCTGTCTATTAGATTATTTCCCGGACGACTACCTCATGATTATTGATGAGAGTCATGTAACCGTGCCTCAGGTACGCGCCATGTGGGGTGGTGATAGATCCAGAAAAGTAAATCTTGTAGATTTTGGTTTCAGACTTCCTTCAGCATTAGACAACAGACCTCTCACTTTTAATGAGTTTGAGTCTATGCTCAATCAAGTGGTGTATGTGAGTGCCACCCCATCTGAGTATGAGCTGAGAAAGTCTGAAGGAGTAATCGTAGAGCAAATAATCAGACCAACAGGCTTACTCGATCCGCCAATAGATGTAAGACCAAGCCAGAATCAGATAGATGACCTACTCGAAGAAATTGACGAGCGCATAAAACAGCAAGAACGCGTCTTAGTAACGACTCTGACTAAACGCATGGCAGAAGAGCTGGACAAATTTCTTGAGCGTGCCGGGGTAAAATGCCGCTATATTCATAGTGAGGTAGATACACTTGAGCGTGTAGAAATTCTGCGAGAATTAAGACTAGGTATATTTGATGTACTTGTGGGTGTAAATCTATTAAGAGAAGGGCTTGATTTACCTGAAGTTTCTTTGGTAGCAATTTTAGATGCAGATAAAGAAGGCTTTTTGAGAAATCAGAGATCTTTGATACAAACCATCGGTCGGGCAGCAAGAAATGTAAATGGTAAAGTAATTATGTATGCTGATAAAACTACCGAGTCGATGAAAAATGCGATTGACGAAACCAATAGAAGACGCAGCATCCAAATGGCTTACAATGAAGAGTACAACATCACTCCAATGACTATTGCCAAATCTAAAGATGCTATTCTTAACCAAACCAAAGTGGCAGATCGAAAAACAGGCACTAAAAACTACTATGTTGAAGAAGAGCATACAGTGGCTGCAGACCCGGTTGTAGCCTACATGGATAAACCAGGTCTTACCAAAATGATTGCTAAAACGCAGAAATCAATGGAGAAAGCGGCCAAGGAGTTAAACTTCATGGAAGCCGCCAAACTGAGAGATGAGCTCAATGAGCTTAAAAAGCTGCTAGAAGAAAAGGAATAACAGTCATTATCCAAACAGAAATTGTTTGGCATCCGTTATATCACTACTAAAACTAATTCCTATGAGCCAGAGATCGCTTTTATCTGTTATTGTCCTTACTTCATTTTTCAGCGCAACGATAGCTGCTATCATCATTTTTTCGGTCATGAAAGATGATATGCCAGCGGAGACTACAAGTATAACACAGCGGCAACAGCAGGTATCACTCACAAGGTTTAATGACACATCGAGTGTCATTGTACCTAAAGGTCTCAACTTTGTAAATGCCGCTGAAAAAGCTATTGCAGGAGTGGTGCATATACGAGCCGTCTATAGTGGCGGCACTAAAAGTATAAATCCATTGGAAGGTTTTTTTAGAAACCCATCTCAATCATCAGGCTCTGGGGTAATTGTTTCAGATAATGGATATATCGTAACAAACAATCATGTTATAGAAGATGCCAGTGAAATAGAGGTAGTGCTAAATGACAATCGAAGCTATTTTGGCAAAATAATAGGCACCGACCCTACCACAGACCTGGCGCTTATCAAAATAAATGTTGCAGATTTAAATTTTGTGCAATACGGAGATTCTGACAACCTCAAACATGGTGAATGGGTACTGGCAGTGGGTAATCCATTTGAACTCAATTCAACAGTTACTGCAGGCATTGTAAGCGCCAAAGCAAGAAACATTGGCATACTTAGAGATAAAAACAACCTACAAATAGAATCTTTCATACAAACAGATGCAGCTGTAAACCCGGGAAACAGTGGTGGCGCATTGGTGAACCTAAAAGGTGAGCTGATTGGAATAAACACAGCCATTGCTACTCCCACAGGCAATTACACGGGCTATTCATTTGCAGTACCTGTATCCTTAGTCAAAAAAGTAATTGACGACCTTCTGGAATTTGGAGAGGTTAAAAGAGGTCTTTTAGGTATTAGAATTGGCGATGTAAACGCAAGACTTGCTGAGATGAATAATCTAAGCGTAGTAAATGGCGTATTTGTAAGTCAGGTAAATGAAAACAGTGCGGCCAGTGAGGCAGGTCTAGAGCAAGGTGATGTGATCATTGCTATTAATGGGCTCTCTGTAAACAATGTCTCTGAATTGCAAGAGCTAGTAGCTCGCAACAGACCCGGAGATGATGTAAGAGTGACTTACATGAGAGGTGCTGATAAAAATAATGTAACGGCCACTCTAAAAGATTTTGAAGGGAATGCAGCAGTTACTCAAAACACATTTGCCAATGAAATTGAAGGAGCCACTTTCCAAAATCTGACTATTGAAGAGCTTGAAGCTTATGATCTTACTTATGGTGTTAAAATCACAGAAGTTGAAGAAGGCAAGTGGCAGGCAGCCGGCATTAAAGAAGATTTCATTATTACCAAAATAGATAAACTATCAGTCACCAGCATTCAGGATCTCAACAACATTTTGGCCAACAAAAAGGGGGGCATCTTAGTCGAAGGGCAATATCTCGATGGTGAGCGAGGCCTCTTTGGTATGGACTGGTAAATCTGATTTTTCTGACACTTCCATATTCATAGTCGAATGTAACTCATTTATTACAACTCGATTACAATCGGTTGCATACTATTTTATAGTTTTGCACTCCACAAACAAACAGACTATGAATAACGATCAATTTGGCATAAAAGAAGCTTTAAGCGAATTAGGGCTTAAAGAAACAAATAGCGGAACCTCTACAGGGAGCAACTGGCTCGATAGTAAAGGAGATATTTTAGAAAGTTTATCTCCGGTAGATGGTAATCTAATCGGTAAAGTAAGCTCTACCACTCCTGAGCAGTACGAAGAAGTTGTAAAAACAGCTCAAGAAGCATTTAAATCCTGGAGAACAGTACCAGCGCCTAAACGTGGTGAGGTGGTAAGACAAATTGGTGAGGAGTTAAGAAAATATAAAGAGCCTCTAGGTAAGCTTGTTTCTTTTGAAATGGGAAAATCTTATCAGGAAGGACTTGGCGAAGTGCAGGAAATGATCGACATCTGCGACTTTGCAGTTGGCCTTTCCAGACAGTTACATGGTCTTACCATGCATTCAGAAAGACCAAACCACAGAATGTATGAACAGTATCATCCACTTGGTGTAGTAGGTATCATTTCTGCCTTTAACTTCCCGGTAGCTGTGTGGTCCTGGAATACGATGCTGGCCTGGGTATGTGGTGATGTTTGTATCTGGAAACCATCTGAAAAAACACCTTTATGCGGTGTAGCTTGTCAAAATATAATCAATAAAGTATTTGCTGAAAATGATGTGCCGGAAGGCGTTTCTTGCCTTGTGAATGGTGATTACCAAATTGGTGAGCTTATTTCTAATGACACACGTGTACCATTGGTTTCTGCCACTGGTTCTACCAGAATGGGTAAAAAAGTAGGTGCTGCTGTTGGTGCCAGACTTGGTAAGTCATTATTGGAGCTTGGTGGTAACAATGCCATCATCATTTCTAAAGATGCTGATCTCGATGTGGCAATCACCGGTGCGTTGTTTGGTGCTGTTGGTACTTGCGGACAGAGATGTACTTCTACAAGAAGATTGATCATCCACTCGAGTAAATACGATGAAGTAAAAGAAAAACTTACAGGTGCTTATAAGCAATTGAAGATTGGAAATCCTCTCGATGTAAATAATCATGTAGGACCACTTATCGATAAAGACGCTGTAAACATGTACCTATCTGCCCTTGATCAGGTGAAAGAGCAAGGTGGAAACATAATTGTAGAAGGTGGTGTACTTGAAGGCGAAGGTTACGAGTCTGGTTGCTATGTAAAACCAGTGATTGCTGAGGCAAGCAATGAAATGCAAATTGTACAGCACGAAACTTTTGCTCCTATTCTTTACATCATGAAGTACGATACTATCGATGAAGCAATTGAGTTGCAAAATGGTGTGGCTCAGGGACTATCATCAGCCATCATGACTACACACATGAGAGAGATGGAACAATTCTTATCTCAGGCTGGGTCTGATTGCGGTATAGCTAACGTAAACATCGGTACTTCAGGCGCAGAAATTGGCGGTGCCTTTGGTGGTGAAAAAGAGACTGGCGGTGGCCGTGAGTCTGGCTCTGATGCATGGAAAGTATACATGCGAAGACAAACTAACACCATCAATTACGGTACTGAGTTACCACTTGCACAAGGTATAAAGTTTGATCTATAATAGCCCTTATTAAGGCTTAAAGTGATAAAAGGCAACACAATAGTGTTGCCTTTCTTTTTTTATGATAACTGTATTTATCTAGCGATTTGATAATACCTTACATCTATATTAAAATCCATTTATAAAGTTGATTTTGTTATTACTCCGTTAAGATTTATATTTAGCATCGATATAAAAAAGGGTAAAATAATGTCAGATACTTCAAAAAAATATAATTCAGTGATGTTAATCGATGATAATGAGATAGATAACCTCATTAATCAGAAAATGATTGAAGCAGCTGATATTACTAAATACATCTATACACATACTGGTGCAAAAAGTGCTATTGAGTTTCTAAAAAACATCGAAAAGATTGAAGAACTTGCCGACAGCATTTTGCCAGACATCATTTTCCTTGATATTGATATGCCTTTAATGGATGGCTTTCAGTTTCTAGACGAATTTGGCAAACTATCTGAGGAGACACGAAAGAAGTGTAGTATCGTTATGCTTACTTCTTCGATAAACCCTCAGGATGTGCATAAGTCAAAAAAATATAATGTAAAGCAGTACATCAACAAGCCGTTATCTCAAGACAACTTGGCCAAATTAGAAATTTAGAAAATAGAATTCACTGAGCTGGGTACAGCATAAATTTCAGTGCAAAGCAGTTAAATACATTATTTACTTATAAAGCAAAAGAGCCTCAAATGAGGCTCTTTTTTTGTATCAATATCTTTTTCAGATTTCTTTCTATTTATCTCTAGAGCAAAGCCTCGTAATAAACTCCTCGTTTTTCTTAATAAGCAATGTAGGTGCAAAATAGGTAGTTTTCGTCCTTGGAAACTTATCGATAATAGCTTTGATCTTTTCTGGCTTGTTTTTCTTGATTTCGCTGATCGCTATTTTCAATATTTTGGTAAGCTGTATAATGTGCTCACACTTTTCCTTGCCAAGAAGTCTTACCTGGCGCTGTACGCTATTGATAAGCTGGTTAAACAGATCATAGTCACTCAGGAGGCAATACTGTAGCGCTAGCAATACTTTAAGCTCCACTAGCATATATGGGTATTTCTTAAGAGCCGTTTCATTCATGAGACCGTTGAGCCATTTGCTCGCTTCTTCATAGTTACCCACATAGTAGCACGAAAGTGCTCTAAAGATCGAGAAAGTAAGAAAAGTAGGTAAATCCTCCTTGTCTACTTCAAAATCCTGAAACATGCCTTCTACCTCATCATAGATTTCCTTTTCGGTACCCAACCTCAGGTGACGCTCCATTTTCGTAACCAAAAACTGAGCAGGATAAGTATAAAGTGCGTAATTAGTCAGTAGGTTATCTACTGCATCGTTTACCTCCTCATAAAACTTCTCAGCTTTTCTGTATATCTTATGATGGTTATAGTACTCGAGCTTTAAAAATTCGAATACAAGATTTAAATGGTAGTAAATTGAGTCAAGCTCATAGCTATCAAAAATTTCCTGAACCTTATCAAGAATATCTTCGATAGGCTCCAGGTCATCGTCAAGATTATCATCTTCTTCATCGACAAAGAGCCTGTGAAATATCGTTACACAACTATGGTATACATATAATCTGTGCGACTCATAAAGGTCTTTTACATTTCTTAATTCCTTAAGAAGTAGCGTAAGCTCCAGTTTGTCAGTCTCGTCTCCAGATAGTGTATAATAACCGTATTTTTTAAAATATTCTGCCAGAATATCTTCCGCTTTATCTACCGCCAATGTATACGCTACGTGCTTATTGTATAATTGAGAGTAGCTAAAATGCTCCGGAGAGTTAATGTGAAGCTTCTTTAATGACTTATATACTATCGTCAGCTCGTTGGACAAGTCGTAGTCAAGAAGTTCCTTTTCAAGCTTTTTCAGTGTAGCAACGGCAATGGCTCTTTTCTTAGTAAAAATAATCTCATTGATGTTAGCCACCTTTTTGAGAATATCCGTCCTCGGACTTTCCATCTGCTGGAGCAAATGTTCTTCTATCTTTTGATTGAGCCTTGATCGTAGGGTGTAATAGGCATTGGTATTTACACCAAGCTCCTGCATAATTTTAGTATCTGAAAGCTGACGCTCCCTAATTGCTTTCAACAGATAGGCAGACTTATCCGCGCTACTATCAATAAGCGAATCATGAATTGCCTGGAAATCTCTGTTGGAAAGTTGTTTAATTATGTTTTTCAGCTTTGCCATAGAACGTAAAACCCACTTTGATGCTCGTAAATTTGTTAATTGTTATGCATAAATAAAAATAAAAGCCTGAAGTCAGGCTTAGAATAACCGAAAATATAGTAATTATATACAACAGATTCACTGTAAAGCACAACTATTTTTCATATTTATCTCATTAAGTGCATGTGAATTAAACAGTTATAACTTTGTTTAAAAAAGTTACAATTAAATTTTTAGTGAGTTGTTTATTGATGTCAATCGGTGAGGGAGTTTCCTGAATGAAAAAAGCCCATCAAATAATTGATGGGCTTCGTTTGGTGGAGAATACCGGATTCGAACCGGTGACCTCTACACTGCCAGTGTAGCGCTCTAGCCAACTGAGCTAATTCCCCGTTTGAGGTCTGCAAATATATTAAAAATTACCTAATCAAAAAGGCCTACGCCCCATTCTAAATCTCTTTCTGTAGTACTTTACATCCATGTCGCTAATTACTACGCCCAGAGAGCTGGAGCTATGTATAAATTTGACTTTACCGCCCTTTACTTCAGTGACTAGGCCTACGTGAGTTACCTTTCTTCTTTTCTTACCTGTGGCAAAGAATACCAGGTCACCCGGTTGCAGCTTATTTTTCTTCACCTTCTTACCTATTTTGCTTTGAGCGTCTGAGGTTCGGGGTAGATTGTAGTTAGCGATTCTAAAAGAATTGCACAATAAACCCGAACAATCTATGCCAGACCTTGAGGTACCACCCCATTTATAAGGTGTGCCAATGTATCCTTTTGCTGTGTTTATGACTTTATCAATACGCTGAGCACGTATCCGGGCC
>NZ_SMMD01000864.1 GCF_009711475.1 Fulvivirga aurantia | reverse complement strand
AGAACAAGAAGTCTCATTAATAAAAGCGATTACATCAGTCGCGATTTAAGTTGGCTTAACTTCAATTATAGAGTACTAGATCAGGTTAAAGATAAAAACAAAAGCCTGATTGAGCGAATGAAGTTTTTAGCAATTACAGCCTCCAACCTTGATGAGTTTTTCACCATAAGGGTTGGCAGTTTGTATAACTATATAGACTACAAAAAGCAACGCATAGATTACTCAGGTTTGCGAGAGCTGCCCTTTAGGAAGATTTTATTCGCAAAGGCAGAGAATTTTACTGCAGAGCAACACCGACTTTTCCTTGATGAACTCATGCCTCATTTTGAGGACAATGATTTTTCTATAACTCCTTATAAAAAGCTATCCAAAGACCACAAAAAGTTAGTCAAAAACTATTTTGAGACTACTATCTACCCGATGCTTACACCTATGGTGTATGATAGCTATCACACATTTCCTATGCTCAATACCAACAGGCTTGTATTTGGTGTGGTCACAGAAGGTAATGAATATAATGTAGAGAATAAGAAATTATCATTTATACAGGTTCCTTCCAATTTACCTCGATTCTACGAGTTGGAGATTGATGATTGTGTGCATTTCGTGCCCATCGAGGATATCATAAAGAATAACATTGAGCAGCTTTTCCGAAATGTTCAAACACACTCAATCAGCCTATTTAGAATTACCAGAAATGGTGATTTTACTTTAGATGAAAGTGATGATATAGAGGCCAACTTTTTAGATGAGCTCAAGAAAAAGCTCAAGACCCGAAGATCTGGTAGGGTGGTGAGACTGGAAGTTATGGGCAGACCAGATGCCTGGATGATGAAGGTCTTAAAAAGTAGGTGGGAAATCGATGACGATAATGTGTTTAGGATACCGAAGGGCAGTATTCTGGATCTCAATGGCCTTTGGGATATCGTAAGGCATAGAGAGTTTAAAGATATGCTTACCGAGATGCCTGAAGAAGTGCCACCGGTGAGTTATCCCGAGATTAAGGATGAAAATATTTTTGAAGTACTTCAAAATAAAGACGTGCTTCTCCATCACCCATATAATAACATGGAGCCAGTAATCGACTTGCTGGAAAAGGCGGCAGAAGACCCTGATGTATTGGCTATAAAAATAACCATATACAGATTGGCCAAAGACAGTCGGGTTACAGCAGCTCTACTCAAAGCAGCCGAAAATGGTAAACACATTTCTGTATTGTTTGAGGTAAAAGCTCGTTTTGATGAGGAAAATAACCTAAGAGAAGCTCAGCGACTACAAAAGGCGGGTTGCTTCGTGATTTATGGTATCAGTAGCTTTAAAACGCATACCAAACTGATGCTGATTGTTAGAAAAGAAGGTGATAAGGTTACTCGCTATGTTCACCTGAGCAGTGGTAACTACAATGAGTCTACCTCTCGACTTTATACCGACCTGGGCCTACTTACCACCGATGAGGTGTATGCGCATGATATTTCTGAGTTCTTCAATGTAATAACTGGGCATTCTATGCCGAGTGTTTATAAAAATCTCATCACAGCGCCTAAAGATATGAGGCAGCAGCTGGTAGAGATGATTAGAAAAGAAACAGAAAACGCAAGAAAGGGCCTTGAATCAGGCATCGTTATAAAAATCAACTCGCTGCAGGATAAAGAAGTGATTGATGAAATGTATGCTGCCTCTCAGGCTGGTGTACCCATTAAGCTTATTGTGCGTGGTATGTGTTGTCTAAGGCCCGGCCGCAAAGGTTTAAGTGAAAATATACAGGTGATATCTATTGTAGGTCATTACCTGGAGCATAGCCGCATTTATTACTTCCACAATGCCGGTGACTATAAGCTCTATATTGGCAGTGCCGATATGATGGTGAGAAGTTTTGAGCGTAGACTTGAATCGTTGTTTTTACTTACTGACGATTTACTCAAGAAGCAGGTCAAGAATATATTGCAGTATAACTTAAAAGACAATGTGAACGCATACGTAATGCAGGAAGATGGCACTTACGTGAAAAAACATGCCAATGGCGACCCTGAGTTTAATATTCATCGCGAGTTTTATAATGTAACTAAAGAAAATCTGGAAGAGCTCGATCTCACTTTTGATCATATAGAAAAAGCCGTCAATAACGGCCGATCGGTCGAGAGTATTGAGGTTGAGAAAGAGGTTGAGAATAAATAGAATAAAGGCTATCCAGATACTGTACAGTATTTGGATAGCCTTTTGCTAACTGAATTTTATTTTTTCTTGATAGGTATTTTTCTCATAAAGGTGCTGCATTATTCCATCTTTAAGGCCCACATTAGGTACTAAAATGTTCTTTGCGTTAGCCCATTCCATTACAGCAATGTAGATTTCAGAAGCAGGTATAATTACATCTGCCCGGTCAGGGTTTAATTGCAATTCGTTTATTCGTTCTTCGATAGACATGTCTCTTACATCTGCCTGTACTTCTTTCAATTTAGAAATACCCAATTTGTCGCCAGGCACTTTTTGAGCCAACTCGAAAAGCTTATTAATATTACCACCGGTACCTACTGCAGTCACCTTTGTTTCCTCCGGCTTTATCATACTGGTTACCCACTTTTTCATATTGTTCCAGATAATGGGTGAGTCATGATGACCAAGACGCCTTACAGAACCGATCTTAAAGGACTTAGAAGTGATTTTCTTACCACCACGAAGCAAGGTAAGCTCAGTGCTACCACCACCTACATCTATATGTAAGTAATCCTTTTTCTTATCTAAGAAGGTGCTTATAGCATTGTTTATAATCAGTGCCTCGTTGGCACCATCGATGATTCTGATTTTAAGTTTGATATCCTCTTCAACCTCTTTGATGATCTCACGACCATTTTTAGATTCTCTCATAGCTGAAGTAGCGCAAGCCATATAATCATCCACTTCGTACAAGTCGATTAATAACTTAAAGGCACGCATGAGTTTTTTAAATTTACTCTTCTTAGAAGGACTTATCGTCCCCGTATTAAACACATCCTGACCTAATCGTAATGGAAATCTGACATACTCTAATTTCTTAAAATTGAGTTCGCCTTTAGTATGAATGGTGGTTGTCACCTGCAGTCTAATGGCATTTGATCCGATGTCTATTGCTGCGAGCTTCAAATTCTAATAGTTTTAATTTTTGTGGTCTAACAAATAACAAACATCATAGGCCAAATCCCAAGTAATTGGTAATTTTCCATTGTTAAAATTACTGACAATCGGCTTAGATAGTAATGTCACATAAGATAACACAGTATGGCGAAAATTGATCAAATATTAAATGAGCGAATCTTAGTCCTGGATGGTGCCATGGGTACAATGATACAACGACATACGCTCACAGAAGAAGATTTTAGAGGTAATAGATTTAAAGATCATGATCGACCATTAAAAGGTAATAATGATTTGCTTTCAATTACACGGCCTGATATAATAAAGGATATACATCGGGCCTACTTTGAAGCAGGAGCCGATATTGTTGAGACCAATACATTTAGTGGCACGACAATCGCTCAGGCAGATTATGCCCTTGAAGAAGCTGTGTATGACATCAACTATGAGTCTGCCAAAATAGCTGTAGAAGCTGCTCAGGAGTTCACTAAAAAAGAACCTAATAAGCCGAGGTTTGTTGCCGGGTCAATTGGGCCTACAAATAGAACTGCTTCGATCTCACCAGATGTAAATAATCCTGGTTTTCGAGCGATTACCTTTGATCAATTAGCTGAAGCTTACAAACACCAAACAGCAGCCTTGCTTGATGGTGGAGTTGATTTATTACTTGTTGAGACAGTATTTGATACACTAAATGCCAAAGCCGCACTATTTGGTATTACAGAATTGCTTGAGGAGCGTAGTGAATCAGTACCTATCATGGTATCCGGTACGATAACAGATGCAAGTGGCAGAACCTTAAGTGGACAGACAACTGAGGCATTTTTAATTTCACTTGAGCACTTTCCTCTTTTAAGCATTGGACTCAATTGTGCGCTAGGCGCTAAGGACTTAAGGCCGTATTTACAGATTTTGTCAAAAGAGGCCCGGTTTTATACCAGCGCACACCCAAATGCAGGTTTACCAAACGAATTTGGTCAGTATGATCAATCTCCTCAAGATATGGTTGATCAGATTAAAGTCTTTTTAGATGAAGGCCTTATCAACATCATAGGAGGTTGCTGTGGCACCACACCAGATCACATAAAAGCAATTGCTGAATTAGCGGCTAAATATGAGCCTAGGCAGCTTTCTATTCCCGTTTAAAATATAAATCAACAATGCGGGAGCATTCATTTGCAAAATGCAAATCGCTACTGTACATTTGATCCCATAATTCGAAATAAGCTTTAGGGGTGCCAATATACGGCTGAGACATACCCTTAGAACCTGAAACCGATAATCCGGGCGAAGGGAAAAGCTGAGTTGCCAGCCAGGCAAATCTCTCTTTTTAAACCTTCCCCTTAATTTATTTTAACAGATGCAAGTGTATTTAAACGATACGCCCATCAGTATTACTGCGTCAAAACTTTTTGAGGTTCTGAAAAGCCAAGCGCTAGAGACCAAAAAAGGAATTGCAGTAGCCGTAAATGATGAAGTCATCCATCGGACTGACTGGGAAACAAAACAATTAAAAGAGAATGACCGCATACTTGTGATTACCGCAACACAAGGTGGCTAAAAGCAACTACTATGGCAAAAAAAGAAATTACACCTTCAGAAAAATCAAAGATCACCAGAGATCCATTTCCAGCCTCACAGAAAGTTTATGTAGAAGGAAAGCTGCATAAAGATGTAAGGGTTGCAATGCGAGAAATAGCCCTTACAGAGTCTAAGCCGATGTTTAGTGAAGGTGAGGTGAAAAAAGAAAATAATCCCCCTGTCACAGTTTACGATACTTCCGGACCATACACCGATCCATCGGTTGAAATTGATGTGAAAAAAGGGATTCCTCAATTGAGAGCTTCCTGGATTCACTCGAGAGGTGATGTAGAGGAATTACCGGAAATTACATCTTCATACGGCAAAGAGCGTCTGTATAATTCAGACCTTGATCACTTACGTTTTGAGTATCTAAAAAAGCCATTGAGAGCGAAACAGGGTAAAAATGTTTCTCAAATGTATTATGCGAAAAAGGGGATAATCACTCCGGAAATGGAGTATATCGCTATTCGTGAGAATCAGAAACTGCAGGAGTATAAGGCAATTACGAAACAACATCCGGGTGAAAGTTTCGGAGCTAATATACCAAATGAAATTACACCTGAGTTTGTACGCGATGAGGTAGCGCGCGGTAGAGCTGTAATTCCAAACAATATCAATCACCCTGAAAGCGAGCCGATGATTATTGGTAGAAACTTTCTGGTAAAAATCAATGCTAACATCGGAAACTCAGCAGTTACATCCACGATAGAAGAGGAGGTTGAGAAAATGGTGTGGGCCACACGTTGGGGAGCAGATACTGTGATGGACTTATCTACCGGCAAAAATATACACGAGACAAGAGAGTGGATCATCAGAAACTCACCAGTTCCAATAGGTACGGTGCCTATTTATCAGGCCTTAGAGAAAGTCAATGGTAAAGCCGAAGACTTAACCTGGGAGCTATTTAGAGATACACTTATTGAGCAGGCCGAACAAGGTGTTGATTATTTTACCATTCACGCTGGTGTTAGATTGAGGTATGTGCCTATGACGGCCAAAAGAGTTACCGGTATTGTCTCCAGAGGTGGATCTATCATGGCAAAATGGTGTCTGGCGCATCATAAAGAGAGTTTCTTATATACACACTTCGAAGAGATATGTGAGATTATGAAACAGTATGACGTGGCATTCTCATTGGGTGATGGTTTGAGACCTGGTTCTATTGCAGACGCAAATGATGAGGCCCAGTTTGCAGAGTTGGAAACACTGGGTGAGCTTACCAAAATTGCCTGGAAACATGATGTGCAGGTGATGATTGAAGGGCCGGGACACATACCTATGCATATGATCAAAGAGAATATGGATAAGCAGTTGGCCGAATGTGGCGAAGCGCCATTTTATACTTTAGGACCACTAACAACAGATATAGCACCGGGCTATGACCATATCACTTCAGGTATTGGTGCCGCGATGATAGGCTGGTATGGTACAGCTATGCTTTGCTATGTAACGCCTAAAGAACACCTGGGCTTGCCTAATAGAGATGACGTGAAATCGGGGGTAGTTACCTACAAACTGGCAGCTCATGCAGCTGACCTCGCCAAAGGGCACCCGGGAGCGCAGTATAGAGACGATGCATTGAGTAAAGCACGCTTTGAGTTTAGATGGCAGGACCAATTCAATTTGTCTTTAGACCCTGATACGGCCAGAGCTTATCATGATGAAACCTTACCTTCTGAAAATGCCAAGGTTGCTCACTTTTGCTCTATGTGTGGACCAAACTTTTGCTCGATGAAGATCACTCAGGATGTGAGGGATTATGCGGCTAAAAATGGCATGGAAACGAATGAAGCCCTTGAGAAAGGGATGCAGGAAAAGGCGGAAGAATTTACCAAAAAAGGTGGTGATGTTTATCTGGAACCTGAAAAATTGGTTGACTAAATCATGAAATTGATTGTCATATCATCTGACAATAATATGACTCAGGAAGGTGAGTATATCAATGCCATGTTTGCTGAGGGTATGGAGTATTTTCATTTAAGAAAGCCCTATGCATCCGAAAGTGAATTGCGCCAGTTTCTCATGGGTATTGATCATAGTTATATGGAGAGGGTTGTGACACATAGCCACTATCAGTTAGTTGATGAATTTGGTCTTAGAGGAATTCACATCAACAGTTGGAACCATGAAACGCTTCCGAAAAAAGTAAATCACTGCTCCGTGTCAAGCCATGGAATAAGTGAGTTGAAAAAGAAGAGCAAGTTCGACTATGCTTTTCTAAGCCCCATTTTTGATTCTATTTCTAAGGAAAATCATAAAGCGGCTTTCTGCTTAAAACATCTTAAAGATGTATTGACAGAGATCGAAGTAAACGTGATTGCACTCGGAGGTGTGGATGCATCTAAAATTGATACGTGTGAAGAAACCGGTTTTAATGGTGTGGCAGTTTGTGGCTCAATTTGGCAATCAGAGAATCCTGTAGAAACTTTTAAAATAATTAAAGAAAAATGTTAACCAGTCGACCGAAAGTATTGGTTATAGGTGGCTTTGACCCCAGTGCCGGGGCAGGAGTATTAGCAGATATTAAAGCTATAGAAGAACATAAAGTATATGGCTTGGCTGTAAATACTGCGAATACAATTCAGAATGATTGCAGGTTTGAGTCTGTCAATTGGTTGGATGAGAAATTGGTTCTTGGTCAGTTAGATATACTGCTCGACCAATACGATTTTAAATACGTAAAAATCGGCCTGATAGAATCATTGGGCCTCATTCACAAAATATTAGACAAGTTACCTGAAGGTACCAGAGTAATCTGGGATCCAGTACTTTCGGCAAGTGCGGGTTTTGATTTCAATCATGATCTGGAGGCTGTTGGTGAATTGCTAAAAAGACTATTTCTCATAACTCCCAATTGGAATGAAGCTAAGAAACTCTCTGGTTTAGGAGGAATTGAAGGTGCAAAATTGCTTACCAAGTATTGCAAGGTATACCTCAAAGGTGGTCATAATACACTAGACTTAGGCAGGGACTATTTGCTGGAAGGTGCAGAGTCTTTTACACTTAAAAATAAGGCTGAAAAACCTTCTGAGAAACATGGCTCAGGTTGTGTCTTTGCCAGTGCATTGGCAGCAAACCTCACACTCAATTATCCGCTGATGTTGGCATGTGCTGAGGCTAAACACTATATCGGGAAGTTTTTAGATGGCACCCCAGAGTTGCTCGGCTACCATAAAATGTAAGACAAATGATTTCTAGACTACAGTATATTACTCAAGATCATTCAGGTAAAACCCACGCACAATTATGTGAAGAAGCGTGCAAAGCTGGTGTAAAGTGGGTCCAACTCAGAATGAAAGACACCAGCTACGAAACTTACCTGGAGGAAGCAAAAGCGTGCAGAGAGATTACCAAAAGTTACAAGGCTACCCTTATAATTAACGATAATTTGTCTATTGCCTTAGAGTCCAGGGCAGATGGGGTGCATCTCGGCTTATTAGATATGCCTGTAAGGGAAGCAAGACTGCAATCACCTGATGAATTTATTATTGGAGGGACTGCAAACACTATAGAAGATGTAGAGCGACATATAGCAGATGGTGCTGATTATGTCGGTATGGGACCATACAAGTATACAACTACAAAGAAAAAGCTGAGCCCTATTTTAGGCCTTGAAGGATATCAAAAAGCGCTAGGTCAATTATCTACTCGTGATTTTCCTATAGTAGCCATCGGTGGTATTACACAAAATGACATTTATCAATTGAAAAAGATTGGAATGCATGGAGTGGCAGTATCGGGTCTTATCACCCATTCAGCTGATAAGCATACTATGGTGGAGGAAATCAATAAGGCGTTTGAAGAACAAATAAATTTAAAAGTGGCGGATTGATGAAGGACTTAGTTATAGCAGATAAAACATTTAAATCAAGGTTGTTTACCGGTACTGGTAAGTTCAGCTCCAGTCAACTCATGGAAGAAGCACTGTTGGCTTCAGGTTCTGAATTAGTTACGGTTGCCCTTAAACGAGTGGATGTCAAGAATCAATCAGATGACATTCTGACCCATCTAAATCACAATCAATTTAACCTTTTACCAAATACATCGGGGGTACGAACAGCCAAAGAAGCAGTGTTTGCTGCTGAGCTTGCCCGTCAGGCCCTGGAAACCAATTGGTTGAAACTGGAAATCCACCCGGATCCTAAGTATTTGTTGCCAGACCCAATAGAAACACTTAAAGCAACAGAAGAACTAGCGAAGAAGGGGTTTATCGTTTTGCCTTATATACATGCTGATCCGGTATTGTGTAAAAGGCTGGAAGATGCAGGTACCGCTGCTGTGATGCCATTAGGATCACCCATCGGGAGCAATAAAGGACTTAAAACCAGTGATTTTATTGAAATAATTATTGAGCAAAGCAATGTGCCCGTAATTGTAGACGCAGGTATAGGTGCACCATCTCACGCTGCTATGGCGATGGAAATGGGAGCTGATGCAGTTTTGGTTAATACAGCCATTGCCGTTTCACAAGATCCTGTGGCCATGGGTGTTGCATTTAAGAAAGCTGTAGAAGCAGGTCGAATGGCCTATGAAGCTAAACTTGGTGCTACCGCAAATGAAGCCGTAGCAAGTAGTCCACTAACAAGTTTTTTAGATGTATAAGCAGCTATCAAACCATACATTTTCAAATGTTCTGGGGTCGCCAGATTGGGAAAGTATTAAAGCTTCAATCTATGAAAAAACTGCCAGGGACGTTGAGAGAGCTATTAATAAAACGGAGAGAAATTTAGAAGATTTTAAAGCCCTTATATCACCCGCAGCAGCTCCCTTTCTTGAGGATATGGCCAGACAAAGCCACTTGCTAACACAAAAGAGATTCGGCAAAACTATCCAGATGTACATACCAATGTATTTGAGTAATGAGTGCCAGAATATTTGTACTTATTGCGGCTTTAGCCTGGACGTGCCGATCAAGAGGAAAACTCTTTCTGATCAGGAAATACTGGAAGAAGTAAAAGTCATTAAATCTTATGGGTATGACCACATTTTATTAGTTACAGGTGAGGCTAATAAGACAGTAGGTGTTGAGTATTTTCTAAATGCCATAAAACTCATAAAACCCTATTTCTCACATATAGCCATTGAGGTACAGCCACTCGACCAGGAAGAGTATGAGCAGTTGATTGCAGCAGGAGTAAATACTGTGCTGGTCTATCAGGAAACATACCATGATGCCAACTACAAAAAGCATCATCCTAAGGGTAAAAAATCAAATTTCACATACCGTTTAGAAACGCACGATCGATTAGGGCTAGCTGGTATTCATAAGATGGGTCTTGGGGTGTTAATCGGTTTGGAGGACTGGCGTACTGATAGCTTTATGTGTGCATCGCACCTGGCTTATTTAGAAAAGAAATACTGGCAATCTAAGTATTCGATTTCTTTCCCACGACTTCGTCCTTGCTCTGGTGGTGTTGAGTTGAAATCGGTGATGTCTGATCGGGAACTGGTGCAATTGATTTGCGCCTATCGTTTATGGAATGGAGAGGTGGAATTGTCGCTTTCTACTCGGGAGTCTGAGAGATTTCGTGACAACGTAATTAAGCTTGGAATCACCTCAATGAGTGCTGATAGTAAGACTGACCCCGGTGGGTATGCTAATCCCAATGTAAATCTGGAGCAATTCGAGATTGATGACAAGCGATCCACAGCGCATATATTAGAAGTCATTAGAAACCAGGGATATGAGCCAGTTTTTAAAGATTGGGATGGTGTATTGCAGTAATTCTAATAGTTCGATTGATTAGACTATATTTGACCGTAAACAATCTACGATCAAATGGAAAACAGCTATACGGTAAGGGATGCAAAGCCAACTGAGTTTGAGCAAATTGGCGAACTGATGGTGAAAGTGTATAGCCAATTAGATGGCTTTCCTACTGCAGAAGAACAGCCAGATTATTATAAAATGCTTGCCGAGATTGGTGAGTTGACTAAAAATGAAGGCATCCGCTTGTTTACCGCTGTGAATGAGAAAGATGAAATTGTCGGAGCTGTAGTTTATATCAAAGACATGAAAGATTACGGCTCAGGAGGTATAGCTACCATGGAACAAAATGCTGCAGGATTTAGATTGCTGGCTGTAGATCCTGAAGCACGAGGCAAGGGCATTGGTAAATTGTTGACCAACGCATGCATAGATCAGGCTAAAGAAGATGGGAGAGGGCAGGTTATTATACACTCAACAGAAGCAATGGATATTGCCTGGGGTATGTATGAGAAAATTGGCTTCAAGAGATCTATTGACCTCGATTTTCAGCAGGGAAGATTACCCGTATTTGGGTTTCGGTTACTGGTTTAGTCAATACCTAAGACCGATACACAATTTGATGTGCCGGCACCTCCAATATTAACGGTAATACCATTTTGAGCCTTTTCTACTTGATTGTTGTAAGCCTCACCAATCAGTTGTTTATAGATATAGGCATGCATAGATACTCCCGTAGCCCCAATGGGGTGTCCCTTTGCTTTGAGACCACCTGATAGATTGATTGGCAGCCGTCCATTATGAAAAACTGATTTATCCTCGATTGCTTCAAATTCTCGCCCAGGTTGGGTAATGCCGAGTGCACTGTATATCAATAGCTCCGTAATTGTAAAGCAATCATGTACTTCAGCCAGATTTATATCAGCGAGACTTAAATCGGCCTCTTTTAGCGTTTTATTAACTGCGTAATGAGCGCCTTCCAAAAAATGATCAGATTTATTTTTACCGAAGCTGTCTAAATAATCACTGGCATTATAAAAGCTTTTAACTCTAATGGCTTTTGATTTGTCTTGAGGGTCAGCCTCTAAAATCAAACCAGATGCTCCGTCAGAAATAAGTGAGCAATCATGTAGTCTCAATGGCTCATAGATCATCGGGTTTTTCTCATCTGGCAATGACAGTATTTCTTCAGCTGATCGGGGCTTTGTGATATGTGCCAGCGGATTACTCGCTCCATGAGTATAAGCTTTAGCTGATATCTGAGCCAGCCATTGTTGCAGTTGATCTTGACTGTAGCCATGTTTGTTGAGCCAGCCCTTTGCCAGATCAGCAAACATACAAGGGGCTGTTACTGATTTAGCACCTTCATCGGGCCAGTAAGTGGCCAACGCCAAAGATTTGGTAACAGCAGCCGTATCTACCGCTGTCATTTTTTCAAGACCAATGACCAACACTCGGTTCATCAACCCTGATTTTATGGCCATAATACCCATGTGGATAGCAGAAGAGCCGGAAGTACAGGCAGTTTCTGTTCGGTACATGGGCTTATGTCTGAGTTCAGAAAGTACGTTTACACCATAAGGAGCAATATTCTCCTGGTTGTTGAGCGTACCCCCGCTATAGTTTCCAACAAAGATACCATCGATTGATTCAGGTTCCACCCCAGCATCATCCAGGGTGCCTTTTACAGCTTTTTCATACAAACTGTATAGGGTATCGTTTTCTAACCGACCAAATTTAGAATGGTAAGCACCAG
>NZ_SMMD01000878.1 GCF_009711475.1 Fulvivirga aurantia | reverse complement strand
AAAAAAAAAGAGAAACCTCCCGTAATTCCTCTTTCTACAGATTTACATTCTCACCTTTTACCAAATCTGGATGATGGAGTTGACTCATACGATGAGTCATTGTTTATTATCGAATCACTAGCAGAGATGGGCTATAAGAAGCTCATTACGACTCCTCATATCATGCAGGATTTCTACAACAATTCTGTAGAGTCTATCAACGCCAAAATGACTGAACTCAGGTCCATTCTTAAGGAAGAGGGTATTGATATGCAGGTAGAGGCTGCTGCTGAGTACTATCTGGATGATCACTTGATGCAGATCATAGATGACGAGTCTCAGGAGTTATTACTATTCGGTAATAATTACATGTTATTCGAAACGTCATTTATGAACCAGCCTTTTTATCTCAATGAATTTATTTTTAAGGCTAAATCCAGGGGAATAAATCCGATATTGGCACACCCAGAGCGTTATGCGTATATTCAAAGTAATCCTGATTTAATCGATGACTTAATAACCCGAGGTGTTTACTTGCAGCTAAATATTAATTCTATTACCGGTTACTACTCAAGACAGGTAAGAAAAATGGCAGAACGTATGATAGATAATAAGAAGATTCATTTCTTAGGTAGCGATTGCCATAATAAGAATCATTTGCAGGTAATGCAGCGATCTGTAAATGAAAAGTATTACACAAAAGCACTTAGACTCCCACTACTGAATAATTCATTATGATACTTGTTACAGGTGCTACCGGCTTTTTAGGCAGTTTTATTTGTAGAAAGCTACATCAGCAAGGCAAGGAATTTATTGCTCTAAAGAGAGCCTCCAGCAAGTTAGACCTACTCAGTGACATTAAAGACCAAATTAAGTGGCATGAGGGAGATGTTACCGAAATAAATACCATAGAAGAAATTATTGATCAGGTTGATACTGTTATTCACTCTGCTGCAGTGGTTTCTTACCATGCTTCCGACAAAGACCTAATGGATGAGGTTAATATTCAAGGCACAAAAAAGCTTATCGACCTGTGCCTTATTAATGATATTAAGAAATTCATTCACATTAGCAGTGTAGCAGCGCTTGGTAGAAACAAACACGAAGGTAGGGTTGACGAAAAGACTAAATGGCAAAATTCAAAGTGGAATACAAACTATGGGGAATCTAAGCACTTTGCAGAACTGGAAGTTTGGAGGGGTATTGTAGAAGGTCTTAATGCAGTCATTCTTAACCCATCTGTAGTTTTGGGGCCGGGTGATTGGGATCGAAGCAGCTCTACAATTTTTAAATACGTTTGGAAAGAAAAGCCATTTTATACAGAAGGCCTTGTAAATTATGTAGATGTTAGAGATGTAGTCTCTGCAGTAATGTACTTACTTGACCATCCTGACAAATATGGTGAACGCTATATTCTAAACGCAGGCAATGTTACATTTAAAACTTTGTTTGATGAGATCGCCAAACGTTTTAATAAGAAAGCCCCATCAGTAAAAGCTAAACCTCAGCTCGTAAAACTTGGCTTGTTTGCCGAATGGATAAAATCTTTTTTCTCAAACAAAAAGCCTATGATTACGCGAGAAACCGCCAGATTAGGCAATAGTCAAATTTACTTTGACAACACAAAGGCGGTGAAAGAACTAAATCATACCTTTGCCTCGTTAAGTGATACACTTGACTGGACGTGTGCATATTATTTAGACAATAAAATCTAAATCTCCTTGTTACTTATTAAGGAGAATTGTTTAAATTCATTAAACTTCGAAGGTGTTTGAATGGCAGGAAATTTTAAGAAAAAGAAGGAAGAAAACGAGCTCATCAATAAGTTTGAAGAACACATAAAAAATAAAGCCTCTCACTTTTTTGACCTCGAAAACTTCGACTTCATTATACATTATTTTTTAGAACGGGGCAGGTATAATAAGGCACTCTCAGCTGTAAACCTGGCGATAGAACAATACCCCTTTTCTACGGAGCTCATTATCTCAAAAGCTCATATCTTAAGCAACTTACAGGATTATGATCAAGCGCTTGATTTACTCGAGCAGGCTGAATCATTTCAACCTAATGATGCAGAAATATACTTTTTAAAGGGCTCGATTTTTTCTCTCAAGGGCAACTACATGGATGCCATTGAAGCTTATGAGAAAAATTTAGTCTTTGCTGAAGATAAAGATGAGACCTATTACAGCATTGGTCTGGCATACCAGAGCATGGATATGTACGATGAGGCAATTGATGCTTATAAAAATACTATTGAGATAAATATCTATCATGATGGCGCGCTGTATGAACTGGCTTATTGTCTGGACATTAAAGGCGAATTAGAAAGTAGCATCTCCTACTACAAGCAGTTTATAGATGCAGATCCATATTCTCAGGCAGCATGGTACAACCTGGGCATTGTTTATAACAAACTGGGTAAGTATGAAGAGGCCATCCAGGCATACGAATATGCAGTTGTAATTGAAGAAAACTTCTCTTCGGCATATTTTAACATGGGCAATACTTATTTGACCATGGAAGCTTTTACTAAAGCTTTGGATGCCTATAAAAAAACCCTTGATATTGAGGGGGCCAGCCCTGAAGTATACTGCCAACTCGGCCTCACTTACGAAAAAATGGAGCAGTACGAGCTTGGCCTTAAGTACTTTCAAAAAGCAGCTAAGCTAGATACATTATATCACGAAGCATGGTTTGGGGCTGCCGAGTGCCTTAAAAAGCAGGAAAAATGGCATCAATCGATTCATTTTTACAACAAGGCTCTTAAGCTTGATAAAGAAAATTATAATTATTGGAAAGCTGTTGGCGATGCAGAATATCAGGTAGGAAATGTAATAAGCAGTACCGATGCCTATCAGGAAGCCAATAAACTCAACCCTGAAGACATTGAAATCTGGCTTAATTGGTCATTTATTTATTACGAACAGGGAGAGTACGAAAAGGCTATAGACCTGATGATCAATGCTTTAGAAGAGAATCCTGACGATGCAGAATGCTTTTACAGACTTACAGCTTATCTTATAAGTGCGGGGAAATACCAAGAAGCCTTTAATTATTTAGAAAATGCCTTAATTTTGGACTTCGAAAAACACGAAGTGCTATTTGAGTTCTTTCCAAAACTCGAAACTCAAAAGGCTCTCTATAAAATTATTGATCAATATAGAAAAGACAATTCCTAATGAATTATAGCTTGAATAATATTCCTGAGCGAACTCAAAAGCCCAGGCAATACGGTTTTACTATGGCCATGGATAAAGGCCTGAGCATCAGAGAAGTAGAAGACTTCATAGACGCTAGCGGTCAATACATCGACATAGTAAAATTTGGATGGGCAACATCCTATGTCACCTCTAACCTAAAAGAAAAAATTAAGGTATATCACGATGCTGGTATCCCGGTTTATTTTGGGGGCACTTTATTTGAGGCATTCATTATAAGAAATCAGTTTGACGACTACCGCAGAGTGCTAGACAAGTATGACCTTAAATACGCAGAAGTTTCTGATGGCTCTATCGAGTTAGATCATGATAAAAAATGCGACTATATCAGTAAGCTTTCTGATCAGGTAACTGTACTGTCTGAAGTGGGGTCTAAAGACGAAGAAAAAATTATCCCTCCTTACCAATGGATTAAACTTATGCAGGCAGAACTTGATGCAGGTGCCTGGAAGGTAATTGGAGAAGCTCGCGAAAGTGGAAACGTTGGCCTCTTTAGATCATCCGGTGAAGTGAGATCTGGTCTTGTTCAGGAGATTTTGACTAAAATACCTTTTGAAAAAATTCTATGGGAAGCTCCTCAAAAAACACAGCAGGTATGGTTTATAAAACTACTCGGAGCCAATGTAAACCTGGGTAACATTGCGCCAAATGAGGTAATTCCTTTAGAAACCATTCGTTTAGGGCTGAGAGGAGATACTTTCAATCATTTTCTTTCACAAAACGGTAATTAAGATTTATGTCTGGCTTTAAAAATAGCCTATTGCTATACCTCAAAGGTGTAGGAATGGGAGGTGCGGATGTGGTTCCCGGTGTGAGTGGTGGAACAGTGGCCTTTATTACAGGCATTTATGAAGAACTATTAGACTCGATTAAAGCCGTTGATATCGAAGCATTTAAACTCCTTTTTTCATTTAAACTAAAGGAGTTTTGGGAAAAAATAAATGGTAGCTTTTTGCTACCATTATTTCTTGGGATTTTGACTAGTGTTTTTTCATTAGCTTCCCTTATGCATTATTTGCTCAACAACCACCCAATATCGGTGTGGTCCTTTTTCTTTGGGCTAATCATTGTTTCTTCAATATTAGTTCTTCGAGAAACAAAGAAATGGCATATCATAAATGTAATTGCCATTATAGCAGGTACAGCAATTGCCTATTTTATTACGGAAGCGACTCCAACAACCACTCCTGATTCGTATTGGTTTGTATTTTTAGCAGGGGCTATAGCCATTTGTGCCATGATTTTACCTGGTATTTCGGGTGCGTTTATATTGCTTATTTTAGGTAAGTATGCCTACATCACTGCAGCGATTAGCGACATAGATATAGCCGTGCTTTTGGTTTTTGGCGCAGGTTGTATTCTAGGATTATTGACTTTTGCCAGAGGTGTATCCTGGTTGCTTCACAGGTATCATGACATAGCGATAGGAGTACTTTCAGGTTTTATGATAGGTTCTCTCAATAAAGTTTGGCCATGGAAAATACCAACAGCCTTTAGAATAAACTCTGATGGAGAGCAAGAAGCTTACCTGACAAAAAACGTTTTACCTGGAGAATACTTCAGACAGCTGAATGAAGACCCTATGGTGTTCAAAGCCGTCCTTTTTATGGCATTGGGTATCTTCATAGTAGTGGCAATTGAGAAAATCGCAAGTTATAAAGCTGGTCCACACTGATGCCTCGGTTTGGTCTCATAGGTAAGAAATTAGGACATTCCTTTTCAAAGAAGTACTTCTCTGAAAAATTTAACAATCTTGGCCTTGAAGATTATTCATACGATCTTTTTGAATTAGAAAATATTCAGGAGGTTGAGGCATTATTCCAGATGGATAATCTCAAAGGCTTTAATGTTACCGTACCTTATAAAGAGCTCATCAAACCTCATCTCGATCGGTTCGACAAGAGTGCTAAAATGGTAGGTGCGGTAAATGTAGTAAATATCGAAAATGGAGAGAGGGTTGGTTATAATAGCGATTATTATGGTTTTATGACATCGCTGAAAAATTGGCTCGATCTAAACATCGACTATCAGGCTTTGGTTTTAGGATCAGGTGGGGCCTCAAAAGCTGTTACTTCTACCCTAACCAAAATGAAAATTCCATTTGGAATCATTTCACGGGATAAAACCAAAGGCGATTTGACTTATGAGCAATTGCTGAAGAATGCTTCATTTATACAAAATCACAATCTTATAATCAACACCACACCTGTTGGTATGTCTCCTCTGGAAGATAATTCTCCTTCAATTCCGTACGACTATCTCAATGAAAAGCATTGGTTGTATGACCTGGTCTATAACCCAGAAATGACATTATTTATGAAAAAAGGCGATGAGCAAGGGGCTAAAACAAAAAATGGCCTAGAAATGCTTCATCTGCAAGCAGAAAAATCATGGGAGATTTGGTCAAAGCCTTAATTGCTCGACTTTAACCTTAGGTTCGATAGTACTACACACGCAAGTCTTATAGCCAGTGGCCAAATTAATATATTGTAAAAACCATTTCTGATTTTTATCTTCTACAATTGCCACTTCTTCATCGATTTGTATCTTTTTGGGAGATAAATAAAAGCCTCGCCCATCTGCTTTCATCACACTCTCTTTAGCAGTCCAGATTTGAAAAAACTCATCTAAAACATCATTTGCTGCTTTGAGCCGCCTTTGATCTGCCTCATTAAACTCAGCACTGAGTTCATTCACATCAATTTCTCGTATAAACTCTACATCTACGCCAACATCGGCTATATCACTTAAAACCAATACAACAAGTCGCTCAGAATGGCTTATTGAAAAACTGATACCCTCTACATGAGGTTTGCCCTTCTCATCATAGTAAACAGAATCTAATGACTTACCCATTTTGTCGAGTGCCTCTATGAGTAAATTTCGGCCTGCGAGGAACCGTAACTTGTCAGAAATAAACTGATATTCGGAAGCTTTATCAAGGTGATTTTGAGGAAGATTTTGAGTCAATTTTTGTTCTTCTTTGACTTCATCATCCCCGATTAAATAGTAAATAAGCCTCATTTCCTTACTTTTTTATCAGGGTAAACCCTGAGACGTATTTGTAAATTTTGCTCGACATCCTCAGGTACGCTTAAACAAAACACTCAAATAAATCATTTTTGGCCGATTTTAACTCATAAAACACTGATTTTCAGATATCAGAAATCGCCCTGATTTATTAGGCATGCATACTTAAGAACTTAGCATCGCAATCTAAAATTTTTAAAACCTAACCACAAAATCATGTCTAAAGAACCTATAGCGATTGTTGGTATGTCTTGCCGCTTCCCTAAGGTAAACAACCTTCAAGAATTCTGGGCTTTATTATCTCAAGGAAAAGACACTATTGATACCATCAAAAGATGGGATATCGAAGAGTATTATAATCCTGATAAATCAGCAAAGGATAAAACCAATCAACGTCATGGATCTATGTTTGAAAAGATTGATGACTTTGATCCATTATTTTTTAACATATCGCCTGCAGAAGCAGCTGAAATGAGTCCATCTCAAAAGCTGATGATGGAACTTACCTGGGAGTGCCTGGAAAGCAGCAACATTCCTTTTGAAAAAGTAGCAGGTAAAAAGATAGGTGTTTATGTCGGTAACATATGGAGCGACTTTGAACATCACAGAAAGCACAAACATGCAGAAGTAACCAGCCACTCTGCCGTTGGTCAGTCTGCAAATATTATAGCCAACCGTATTTCTTTCTTTTACGGTTTTTCAGGACCTAGTCTGGTAGTTGACACAGGCTGCTCATCATCTCTTGTAGCATTACATCTGGCTTGCCAGAGTCTTTGGGATGGTAGTATAGAGCAGAGCATCGTGGGTGGTGTAAATCACATGTTAGACCCGGACCAAAATGTATTATTGTCGAAGTTTGGCGGGTTATCTGTAAAAGGAAAGTGTAGCACATTCGATGCAGGAGCGGATGGTTTTGTAAGAGGCGAAGGAGGCGGAATCATTCTACTCAAAAAACTTTCTGATGCAGAAAGAGACGGTGACAAAATATTTGCTGTAATAAGAGGTACAGCTTTAAATAATAATGGGTACAATCAAAATTTACCTGCTACGAGTGTGGCCGGTCAACTAGATGTGCTCAATGAAGCTTATCAGGATTCTGGAATAAACCCAGCTGATGTACACTATGTAGAAGCACATGGTACGGGCACAAAATTAGGAGACCCGACTGAGACTAAAGCTTTGGGCACATTCTTTAGTAAAAACAGAAAGCGACCATTGCATGTAGGGTCTGTAAAAACAAATATCGGACACCTTGAAGGTGCGGCAGGTATGGCAGGACTTATCAAATCCGTGCTTGCCATTAACAATAAACAACTACCAAAAAACTTAAACTTCAATACTCCTAATCCTGAAATTGATTTTGAAAAGATCAATGTCAAGGTGCAGGCCGAGCACTCTGAGTGGCCGGTTGAAGGAGACGAAACCATGAAGGTAGGTGTAAACTCATTTGGGTGGGGAGGCACTAATGGCCACACAGTAATTGAAGAGTATCGCCCTGCAAGCAAAAAGGAAGAAACAAATTCTCATGACAAGCACAGCAAACATGTTTTGCCAATCTCAGGCAGATCTGAAAAGGCTTTGCTAGATTACGTGAAGTCTTACAAGCATTTTCTCACTAATCATTTAAATGGGAAAATGGAAGATTTTATAAGTACGAACATAGCTTCAGCGATAAGAAAGCCTGCTTTTGATTACAGAAAGCTATTTGTGGCTAACAATAAGCTTGACATGATCGCTCAGCTGGAAGAGTACCTACGATCAGGTTCTCCAGACAGCACAGTGGTAGAAAAGCCTAAAGTTGCTTTCATTTTTCCTGGACAAGGCTCGCAGTGGCTGGGCATGGGCCAGGGCTTGTACATAAAAGAACCTGTATTTAAGCAAGCCATCGATGAGTGCGATGCCGCATTCGCTAAATATTGTGATTGGTCTTTGATATCGCAGCTTAACGCCTCAGAGGAAGAATCAAGATTAAACGAAATCGATGTGATACAACCGGCACTTTGTGCCATGCAAATCGCATTAGCCAGATTATGGCAATCATTTGGTGTTACTGCAGATGCAGTTACAGGACATAGTATGGGAGAAGTTGCTGCGGCACATATCTCAGGTAGTATTTCTTTAGATGAAGCTGCCAGAGTGATTTGTACTCGAAGCAAACTGATGAAAACTGTAAGTGGCACCGGTGGCGCTATGGCAGTAACAGAACTGACCGTTCCAGAAGCCGAGGAAGCGATCAAACAGTATCCCGGACTTTCTATTGCTGTAAATAATAGTCCCAAGTCTACAGTACTTGCGGGCGATCAATCTCTTATATCAGATTTGCTTGATGAACTTGAAAAACAAGGAAAGTTTTGCAGACAGGTAAAAGTAGATGTTGCTTCTCACAGTGCTCAAATGGAGCCATTAAAAGCTAAGCTAGCTGTTGCTTTACAAGAAGTAAATCCTGTAAAGAATACAACTAAATTATACTCAACAGTTGAAAATAAATTAATCGAAGGTGAAAGTCTTAATGCTGGGTACTGGGTAAACAATTTAAGAAATGGTGTTCAGTTTGCCGGTGTTATGGAGCAGCTTATTGCTGATGGATACAATGTATTTATTGAAGTAAGCCCTCACCCGGTACTTACCACCGCTGTAACCGAGTGTCTCGATGCATACAACGGTAGTGGCGTGACTTCTGGTACTCTATACAGAAATAAGCCAGAGGTAGTCGAGTTTTACTCGAGCTTAGACTCACTGTACCAACAAGGGCTAAATATTGATTGGAATCAGAAATATGATAATCCGACAATACCGACATTGGCACTACCTGCATATCCATTCCAAAGATCTACTTATACACTGACTGAGCGCAAAAACGCACAAAAGACTAGTAAGGAAGGTCACCCATGGGTGGGCAAAGAATTAAAACTAGCTCAGCTTGATGGTTATCATTTTTGGGAGGCTCATATTGGCATAGAGGAGTTCCCTTATTTGACAGATCACGCTGTATCTGGCAAGGTGGTTTTACCTGGGGTAAGCTATGTTGAAATGCTGACAACAGCCTTAAGACAATTGACTGGTCAGGAAGCCGTTAGCTTTAGAAATCTACAGTTTAAGTCTGCCATAACACTCGAAGAAGGACAGGAGGCTCATGTTCAGTTAAAAATTTCGACCGATAAAAAGAGTTTTCAGTTTTATCAGCAAATAGATGGAAATTGGACAGAAACTGCATGTGGTTCTTTTTCAAATCAAACAACAAACGCTACAGAAACGCACAAAATTGATTTCATAGCTGCTACTTCTAAAGAGAACTATTACCAACAATTAGAAGGTCTGGGACTACAATACGGCAATTACTTCCAGGGTATTGAAGGTATCACGGTATCAGGAAATGATGTTTATGCTAATGTTACAGTACATCAACAACTCGTACACAGCCTTGGAAAATATCAATTTCACCCTGCTGTGTTAGATGCATGTCTACAAACGCTTTTTGCTAAGCACACTAACTTTGAGAAGGACGTTACATGTAGCACATATCTTACTGGTATAGATGCTATTGAAGTTTTTAAACCCATGTGGTTTAGCAATGAGTTGAAGGTACACACCACTATCACCAAAGAACAAAAAACTAATGATGGCCAATGTGATGAAATCTCAGCTAACGTTATAATTACAGATAGCAGTGGTGAGGTTTTGGTAAAGTTGACTCAGCTAGCAGGTAAAATCTTTAGGTTTAATGACAATGAAGAAGATCAGGCAAACTGGTATTACAAAACCAACTATGAGAAGCTTGCTCTAAGCACTGGAAAAGGCAAAAGCAAATCAATTTTGGTTATTGAAGCAGAAGAGGCACCTCAAACCTCCGAATTTGCTGAAAGACTTACAGCAGCTGGTCATAAAGTAGATCTTCTGAGCATGCGTTCTGAGGGTCTGAAAAGCATGGAAGACTATAATGCTGATGAAGTAATATTTTTTGCTCTCAGCAGGTTTGCCAGTGATACTGTAAAACTTGAAAGGGCTTCTGCATTAAATTTCTTAGAAGTTGTAAAAGCATTAGAAGGATACAAATCTGACAAAACACCTCAGTTGACCGTGGTTACCAATGGTACAGCCCCTGTTGAGAGTGCTCACATCAACCTGTCGCAGGCTGGTTTAGTCGGACTTAGCAAAGTAGCCTTCAACGAGGTTTCTCAATATGAGGTAAAACATCTCGACTTGAGTTATACACCTAATCCTCAGGAGTTAAATACACTAGCAACGCTTATTGGAAATCCAATAGCAAAAGAAAAAGAAATAGCTATTAGAGGTAATTCGATTTTTGCACAACGGTTAGAAACGTACAGTCCTGATGTATATGATTTGCAAAAGACTAAGTTTTCATCCATTGGTACCTATGTGGTTACCGGCTATAAAGGAATCGCCTTCTCTATGGTAGAATGGATGTTTGAATGTGGTGTGCGTAATTTCTGCCTCATCAGTCGATCAACCACTCTTGATGATTTATTGCAGGAAAAAATACACGCTCTAAAAGGAGCAGGTGCAAGAATAAGCATCGAAGCTTGTGACGTAAATGATTACAACACACTTGACGCACTCTTAAAGAAAGTAAATAAAGAGAGACCAATAAAAGGCATAGTACATGCCGCAGGTCTTATAAAGGCGCAGCAACTGGTTGAAATCGAAGAGAAAGATCTGGATTTTGCCATGGACGCTAAAGTGCAGGGTGCCTGGAATTTGCATAGAATTTCTAGTTCATTTAACCTTGATCACTTCGTGCTATTCTCGTCTGCATCGAGTTTATTAGGCCTTACTGGCCAGGCAAGCTATGTAGCTGCAAATGCTTCATTGGATGCACTTGCACAGTTTAGACAAAAACACAACTTGCCTGCTAATAGCATCAACTGGGGTGTAATGAGTGATGTAGGGATGGTAGCTTCCGGAGAAAATCTGGAAAAATTCGCTAAGGCAGAAGGGTTTGAAGCTACACCTATGCATGAGGCTGTTTCTGCTTTGAGTAAGGTGTTTGATCAAAACCATACCAATCTCGGAGTATTTAAAATTGATACAAATCAGGCAGCTGAGTACTTCCCGGCATTAGGTGCAAGCAATTATTTTAAGCCTGTAATCACCGACAATGACAATGCCAACGATGGGCAAAGTTTATTGAAAACGATGCAGATTTTACCGTCAAATGAGGACCGACTTGAAGCTATCGAACTTCACATAAAGAAACTGACGGCTGGTATTATCAAAATGGCTGAAAGTGATTTATCAACTAAATCGAAGTTTAAAAGTCTCGGTATCGATTCGCTCATGGCCGTTCAGTTTAGAAATAAGCTTGAAAAAGCACTTGAGGTAAAGCTGTCTGTTACAGAAATTTGGGAACATCCTACTATCGCAGAATACTCTCAATTTCTTTTAAATAAGCTGTTTGGCGGAGCAAATGAAAACCATAAAAAAGGTGAGAAACAACCGGTAATTACTGTGGAAGAAGCTACAGATAGCACAAAAATTCAGCTTATCTGTTTCCATGATGCGGGTGGTAGTGCGGCCTTATATGATGACTGGAAGGACTTTATCGATGAGAAAATACAGTTAGTGACTGTAGAGCTTCCAGGTAGAGGTAAGTCGTCTTCAACAGCACCTTTAAATAAAATGGGCGAAGCAATTACCAAGATCACGGATGCTTTGCTACCTGTAATCGATAAACCTTTTATGTTTATGGGTCACAGTATGGGAGGCCTCATAGCTTTTGAAGTAGCCAGAGAGTTACGAAGAAGACATGCTACGCTTCCGGTAAAAATGTTCGTTTCTTCTACTCCTCAGTTATCTGCATATGATAAAACTACGTTAGATCCTAATGCGACAGATGCACAATTAGAAAAGAGATTTCTATACTTGAGCAATACAGCAGATCCGGAGTTAAAAGCTATCCTTATCAAGCAGTTAAGAGGTGATCTAAATTTGATTAGTAGCTATAAATATGATTTTGAGCCTCCTTTAGACCTCAACATCATCGGCATACATGGCGTAAATGACGAAACTGTAAGTACTGCGCAAATGAGTGCATGGAAAAATGAAACTACTCTAAACTTCAAATTGATAGAAAGAGAGGGCGACCATCATTATTTGAGAAATGATGTAGACTTTGTAACTGAACTAATTAATAAAGAAGTAATAAACCCGACTACTAAAACAGTTGAAGTTTAAGCTATGAGTTTACTTGATAATAAAATCACGGAAGAAATAATAGGTACATGGGAGTTAGTCTCATGGACCTATAACGGACCCAATGGAGAGGTTGTAGATTACTTTGGCACCAGCCCAACAGGGGTGCTCATGTATACAGAAAGCGGTTATATGAGTGTGCATATCGCAAAAGAAAACAGAAAAAAGTTTAAAAAAGATGGCATGTACGATGGTACGTCTGATGAGATCGTAGATGCCTTTAAAACATATTTTGCGTATTTCGGCACTTATGAGGAAGAAGAGCCTGGCACCTTTGTACATACAGTACTTGGCGGCACCTTCCCCAACTGGCTTGGCAATACAGAGAGACGTTTCGGAAGAATTGAAGGTGACAGATTGATACTTTCTACACCACCAATCGAAACGGGCGATCAGGAGATCATTTTTAACGTAGAATGGCGCAAAGTCTGAATTGTAAGACTTGTGAGTTTGAAGTAAGAAATTAAGCGATTTTAAACAAACTGATATAAAATGTAGAATAATATTAAAACAGCTTTTTCCCAACCGTTCAGGGTAGTTCACTGAATATTGATTATCAGGCATTTATATCGTGTAGAACCTATAATAGAAAGTTTTATTACATAACTGCTTAGGAGGTAATTATAAAA
>NZ_SMMD01000769.1 GCF_009711475.1 Fulvivirga aurantia | reverse complement strand
TGATTAGATCTTGGTTTACAAAATAGGGTTACAAAGATATAAGTTTAATTGAATTATGTAAGTACTAAAAAAGTCTCGTGGGTAACAAAAACGAAAGGCTCCCGATTAGGAGCCTTTACGTTGATTTTATGTGAAAAAATAGTTTTTATTTCTTCTTTTTATCTTGTGCTTTCATGGCATCCTCAAGCTTTTGCTGAAATTTAGATTTCTTTTTATTAGCATTCTTTTTCTTATTCTCCTCAAGAATCTGCTTGATTTTATCTTCGTCAATAAATTTTCTGATAAGCGTCTGCTGACCGAAAGTAACAATGTTTGATACAAAGTAGTAGAAACTTAATGCAGCAGGATAAGAGTTAAGCACAAACATGAAAATAAGCGGCATCATATAGCTAAATGCCTTCATGGGCCCCTGTACAGTGCTCACTTGTTGTTGTGAGTATGTCATCATGATTGTAGACATAGTCATTAACAACACAAACAAACTCACGTGATCTCCATAGAATGGAATTGTGAAAGGTAGGTTTAAAATAGAGTCGTATGTAGATAAATCATTAGCCCATAAAAACCCTTCTTGCCTTAGCTCGATAGATTGTGGAAAGAAGTAGAACATCGCTAACAAAATTGGCATCTGTAATAGCATTGGAATACAGCCACTTACAGGATTTACCCCCACTTTTTGGTAAAGCTTCATTTGCTCTTGCTGAGCTTTAGACATGTCTTCACCATGTTTCTCTTTAATTTCGTCAAGCTCTGGTTTTAACACCTTCATTTTTGCCATCGATACGTATGACTTGTATGAAAGAGGGGACAGGGCAAGCTTTATGATTAGCACCATAATAATGATGATGATGCCGTAATTGCCTATAAACGAGCTTAAAAAGTCGAATAATGGAATAATAACAAACTTATTAACCCATTTCATCGGTGGCCATCCTAGTGCCAGGTTGCGAGAAAATTCATCTGCAACATCGTCTAAAAGGTAATAATCATTTGGACCAAAGAAGTACTTATAATTACCTGTGCCAGATGTAACATCCTCCAAAGGAATGGTCAGTCTAACTTTGGCATCTTTTACTGTATTGGTATCAGCTGGGTTTATATTCGTTGAGAATTTACCTTTTCCAAAGCTTTTATCTGCTACGATCGCTGCGATAAAGAAACGCTGTTTTAACGCTACCCATTTCACACCTTCAACAGATGCCTCTTCAAGGCTATTACTTCCCTCTGCGAGGTTGTCAAAATCTTCATCAGTCGTATAGAAATTGATCGTAGAGTTTCTACGACTCATTTCTATATCTTTTTCCTGAGCGATCATACGATCGTTCCACTCGTAGATTAACTCATCTTTGGTGATGTAATTTTTCAACCCATTTAAATTGAGTTGGTAACCTACCTGATATCCTGTTTTCGGAATAGTGTAGATGTGTTCAATAGATTTGCCTTCACCTAAGTTAAGTGCGTAAGACAATAAAATAGAATCACCTTTTTGTGATTTATTAGCAGTGTAGTAAAGTTCGTGTAAGTCTACCTGACGACCACTGGCTGTTGCTTTTAAATGAAAATTATTACTACTATCATTAAATAAGACAAGTGGGCCTCCGCTACTATTTTTAAACTTAGTAAGTATTACATTTTTAGGGACACCACCCTTGTTAGAGAAATCGATTTTTAAATAATCAGTTTCTATAGTGGTAAAGCTTTCCTCTCCCTGTCCACCTGCGGCAAAAATACCATACTTCTGTTTTATTTCTTCATTAAGCACAGAGTCATCGACAGCTGTGATGGTCGTTTCGGTTTGCTTAACATCCTCTTCAGGAGTGGTGGTAGCTTCTGTAGTTGTTTCTTTATTCTCTGGTTCAACAGGATCTGGTGCAAAGAATTGGAAATATAAAATCACCAAAAGGGCGATTAAGACTAAGCCTGTAGCTTGATTCTTATCCATAATTAATTATTAATATCAGCTATTAATTCTTCGTATTTGATTTTTTACTATTTAGAGCAGCCTCTACAAATTTCACAAATAAAGGGTGCGGGTTTAAAACAGTACTTTTGAGCTCGGGATGAAACTGAGAGCCTATAAACCATGGGTGGTCTTCAAGCTCCACAACTTCAACTAATTTAGTGTCAGGATTTATACCTGTTGCCTTAAGACCGGCCTTTTCTATTCGCTCTAGGTATTTATTATTAAACTCATATCTATGGCGGTGTCTTTCGGATATAGTCTTCTTTCCATATACAGAATACACCTTGCTGCTTTTTTTAAGGTTGCAAGGATAGGCACCTAAACGCATAGTTCCACCCAGATCTACTATTTTTTTCTGCTCTTCCATTAAGTCTATCACCGGGTGCTTCGTGTCAGGATTCATTTCTGTAGATGTTGCCTCTTTCAATTTTAATACGTTTCTGGCAAACTCTATCACAGCACACTGCATCCCTAAACAAATGCCAAAAAATGGCACCTGATTCTCTCTGGCGTATTTTACGGCCTGAATTTTACCTTCTACACCACGTTCGCCAAATCCGGGTGCAACTAAGATGCCATCGAGCTTTTCTAAGACAGATTGGCAGTTTTCTTCATTTATTGACTCAGAGCTGATCCATTGAAGATTTACTTTGCATTCATTTACCGAGCCGGCATGTATAAATGCTTCGGCTATAGATTTGTATGCGTCTGGTAGCTCGACATACTTACCTATTAGGCCAATTTTAACTTCATCTGTTGGGTTTTTTAGGTTACCTAAAAAGTCTTTCCACTGGTCGAGATTAGGCTCAGTTTTGTTCGGGATTTTAAGCTTGGCCAAAACCCTTTCCGCCAGCTTTTCTTTTTTCATCAAAAGCGGTACATCATAAATAGTTTCAGCATCGAGAGCTTCGATCACCGAATTGATGTGCACGTTGCAAAATAAAGCAAGCTTCTTTCTAATTTCTTGAGGTAAGCGCATCTCGGAGCGACATACTAAAATGTCTGGCTGAATACCTGCTTCAAGAAGTTGCTTTACAGAGTGCTGGGTTGGTTTTGTCTTCAATTCCTTTGCAGCACTTAAATAAGGTATGAGGGTGAGGTGTATTACAAGAAAATTATTGGCCCCTACATCCCATTTCACCTGTCTTACCGCTTCTATAAATGGTAAAGACTCAATGTCACCAACGCAACCACCAATCTCAGTTATTACAAAATCAAAGTCTCCGCTCTCACCCAACTGAAAGACGTTTCTTTTAATCTCATCGGTGATGTGAGGTACTACCTGTACAGTTTTTCCAAGGTATTCACCTTTTCTCTCTTTGGTAATTACATTGTTATAAATACGTCCGGTAGTAACATTGTTTGCCTGTGAAGTAGGCGTGTTTAAAAATCGTTCGTAGTGTCCTAAATCAAGGTCAGTTTCTGCACCATCATCCGTCACGTAACATTCACCGTGCTCATAAGGGTTTAGCGTTCCTGGATCTATATTAATGTAAGGGTCGAATTTTTGGATTGTAACCTTAAATCCTCTTGCCTGTAAAAGTTTACCTAAAGAAGCGGAAATAATGCCTTTTCCAAGAGATGATGTTACCCCACCGGTAACGAAGATGTATTTAGCAGCAGCCATAAGTTATTTAAAATCGAGTTGTATTTGCATTCGAACTTATGGGATGCAAAGGTAATAGGATTAACCTTAAAAAATGGGATTTAGGATGTTTTTTATCAAGTGAAAAAAGAATATAGAAAAATGCTAGAAAGCGGGTTACCAAATACCACTTATACTACATTAATGCCTAAAATAGTGATATTGTGCTTTTACCTAATCGAGTATTAGGTAATTGTTTTCGATCTTGTTATTTTGTGCCGCTAAAACCAACTTACTTAACATCAACCCCACATGGTTAAAAAAGGTCGTTTATTACTTGTTTTCATAATTATATTCTTCGGTAGTTTTCAAGTCTACAGTCAGTCATGCAGTGGTGCAGATGGTACACCAGTGATTACTGGTAATCTAGTTAAGGGAAATGGTAACTTATGTGCTAACTCAGCAACTATACCTTACAATTGGGAAATTACATACAATAATGTAGATGATGGTGGAAATCCTAATTTGGTCGAGTTCGTTGTAACTTGGGATGACGGAACTGCTCAGGTTTTTAGTTATAGTCCAGTAACAGGCACTAACGTTGTTAATAAGGTTGGGCCCAATGAATATCGAGCTACGATCACACATTTTTTTCCACGGAATGGTGCTGAGGTTAAATGTGAGTACACTCCACAGGTTTATCTGCAAGTAAATGGTGTTTCATGCGCTTCCTCCACTACACAGACTCCTGGAACAGTGGTAAAGTGGAATACGGATGATCAAAATACAGGAAATCTTGAATTGTCAGAATCGAACACTGGCTTGGTGGTGTTTGAAGTTTGTGCCGGGGAAGAGGTAGATCTGACTTTTTTAGACAGAAGTACATTTAATTGCGTTCCTCCTGGGTATGCAGGTCCCGGTAGTTTTCCAAATAACAGAAAGAGATGGTTTCAATTTGTCTATGGAACAGCTAATACAATAACGTCATCAACTGGTGTATTGATTGATGGCATTAATTATACATACCCTTACACTGATCCAACTGTTACAGAGTCAGGGGCCATTGCTACTGGACCTATTCCAGTTGAAACTGGAGTTATTACGATACCCTCAGATGCATCACCCGGAGAGGTTTTTGAAGTGACTTTAAATAATTGGAATTGGTGTAATAGTTATCCTGGAAATGCTCCAGTTATTACCACTGCTCAGGTACTAATTATAGAATCCCCTTCTCAAGCCAACAACTTACCAGAAGAGATTTGTCATGGATCAGGTCTTGGAGGAGTAAACTTTCAAATTAATGGGACTGGAGGAAGTACAGTAATTAATTGGTATGACAACGATCCTGACATAGGTGGCAATTTAATAGCCAACCCTAATGGCAATAATTCAAACTCTTTTCCTGCTTCAAGTTTTCCAGGAGGGTTGGATACTAATATAGCAGGTACCTACTCTATGTGGGCTACTTATGTGGTTGGGGCTACAAATGGTTGTGAAAGCGAGCCTGAAGAGGTTACAGTGACAGTGAGAGATGAACTTGATAGACCTGACCCAATCAATAGTTCCTCTTCAATCTGTAACAATACAAATAATGTGACTTTTTCAGTACCTGATCCTGAAGGCTCAACCCCCTTCGGAGGCAATTGGGAATATCAATGGAATAGTACTGGGGGTGGAGGTGTAAACTTTGACGCCACAAGTGGTCAGAGTGTGACCGTGGACTTTAACATTGGAGGGACTTTCACCAGTGTAACAAGAACTATTCGAGTTAGACGTAGATACATAAATAATCCCAGATGTAATTCACCATACCGAACGCGAACTGTCACAATATTTGGACAAACTCAAGGAGGTTCAACTACATCTGATAATACCATATGCGAAGGAGATAACACTGGAGTCATTACTTTGTCAGGTCATATAGGAACAATACTCAATTGGGAAAGACAGGTTGATGGGGGTGGTTTTATAGATATTGGTAACAATGGTAACACAACATTCAATGAAAATTTAGCTGCAGAGGGAACCTATGAATATCGTGCAGTAATAGACAACGGACCATGTACAACTGAAACAAGTACTATAACCACTATTGAGGTCAACCCAATTCCAGTTCAGCCTACTATTTCTGAAGTGGGGGATGGAGTGGATATTTGTGAAAATGGAGATCAGGTAATTTTACAATCGAGCAATGTGGATGGCAATGCAGATGAATACGCCTGGTTTAAAGACCCCGACCTTACAACACCCGTGCAGCAAACATCAAGTAATCAATTAATTCTAAATTCTGTAGCCGAATCCGGTCGATACTTTGTACAAGTTATAGGTATAAATCCAACAAACTGCGAAAGCGCGATATCTGCTCCAATTGATGTAGTAATCAACCCCTTACCTAGAGCTGCGGTTTCAGGGGGAGGTTCTGTCTGTGCTGGTATACCAGGGCCACCGGCAGTAATCACAATGACCGGAACAGGACCATTTAATGTCACTTATGAAAGAAATGGAAACCCTACAACTGTAAATAATATAACTTCACCATATACAATACCCGGATCATCAACAGTGACTGATGACCCGGATACATATGTGGTAACTTCAATCACAGATTTAGGAACTACAGTAAATTGTACCGTCACAGCCCCATCACCCAATATTACTGGCTCTGCCACGATCGCCACAAGTGGAACACCACCGCCTACTATTGACAGCTTCACTGTTGGGGCACCTGTATGCGATGATGGACCTGGAACTGTTCTACCCTCTATCACTTTAGATCTCAATCCTAACTCTGCAGAAAACTATGATATTGATTTTGAGATTAGAAACAGTGCAACTGCTTTAGTTCTCTCCAGAACTATAAATAAAAATACCGATGGGGCTGGAGTTCTTACTTTTAACACTACAGATTTAGACTACGCTGATCTAGGAAATTTGCCGGATACTTATGAAATCAGACTTACATCTATAATAAATACTTTCACAGGTTGTAATGCCGCTGGTTTACCAGAGTTAGGTACAATAACTATAAATCCTCGCCCAGCAGATCCTGTTAATCCAGTCGATGGTGTAGCATGTTCATCCGACCTAACAGGTGCAACTATTTCAGTGGACGATCCTGGAGCAGGGAATCTTATAGTCTGGTATGAAGATGCAGCATTAAGTACTATAGCTACAGGTACAACAGGTGGCAATAACCAGGAGCAATTTACGCCAACAAGTAATGCGACATTTACGTATTATGCAGTAACTGAGAGCCAAACAGCTCCAACTCTTTGTCAAAGTGTAAATGCCGTTCCTGTCCAGCATACCCAAGATTTGGCCCCTAGCCCAGCTGCTGATTTTCCAGATTTTGAGACATGTGATCAAACAGCCACACTTAGTGCCACACCAGCAGATAATGGAGGTACTGGTATATGGACACTAGGTTCCGTTGTTTATTATGAGCCTTTCCCATCATCTGATAATGATTTAGGTATTACTGGACCAAATCCACATGCCTTTGGTTTTACACACCCTAATAATAATTGGTCAGTGGCTGTTCCCGGTAACAGCATCTTTACAGCTACCCAAGATTGGATAAAGGTTGATAATGGGAGAATGTCTGCAAGAGATGTTAATAATAGTACTGTTGAATGGGTTTCAACCACTATTCCGCTAACCGGATCTGTAGATATTAGTTTAGATTTAGCTGAAACTGGGAATCAAAGTGGAACGGATTTTATTAGAGCATTTTATAGGTTAAATGGAGTGATAGAAACTCAATTTGGAGCGATTGATGATGATGCAACTTCAGATGGTGTATTTGAAACATTTACGGCATCTGGTGTAGGAGTTGCAGGAAATAACTTGGAAATCATAGTAAGAGCAAAAAATAATGGTAATACTGATGAGCATTGGTTGGATAATATTAAAGTGACACCAACAGGAACATCTATACCATCAATTATCGACCCAAATAATCCAAACACTACCGTCACTGGCCTGCAAGTAGGTCCCCAGACTTTCACATGGACAATAACGAGTGCTTTGGGAGTTTGTAGCTCATCCTCAGATGATGTAACTATTACAAGAAATCCTCTACCAGATGTCATTGATCCAAACCCAGAGGTGTGCGAAGTTCAACCCAGGGAGAGTGATGATGCAACGGTTGATTTAGAATCATATGAGAATTCAATTACCACACTTCCTGCAGGTAATAGAACTGTATCCTGGTTTACTGATCCAGGATTGACAATTAATCCTGCTGATATAAAT
>NZ_SMMD01000344.1 GCF_009711475.1 Fulvivirga aurantia | reverse complement strand
GCGACTATCTATTACCAACAAGCACATAACTCCCAAAGCGCAACAATTCAAAAACTATGGATTGACACAAAGGGAACAAGAAATTGCAACACTTCTATTTGAAGGCTTAACCTATCAAGACATAACTCACAAACTACATATTTCACTTCCCACGGTAAAAACACACACTAGTAATATTTACAAGAAATGTAGTGTGAAGAACCGCCATGAACTAAGTCGATTACTATCAGATTGATTATCAGCCTCATACTTTTGTATGATATTCATTTTATAGGCATAAATCAACCCATTGCCTGATTGTCTATCATAGCAAGCACCAATAATTTCGCTTCAAAAAGGCATAAAATGAAGCATAAACTATTATCGATTGTTTTTGGTCTATTGATTAGCACTTTTGTTCTAGCCCAGGAAGATTCACCAAATAAAGAAAGACTTGATTTCGCAAAGATGTACTTTGAAATCGGTGCAACTTACCTTCCCTCCTTTACAGGAAAGCGACTTGAAAATAATACAATAACAACCTTTGATCACGCTGAAACGCTAAATTCATATCTAACATGGGGTGGTTTTCACTTTTGGGGACATACCGAATTCTATGTTACATTTCCTTTAAACCAGTTAAGCTTAAACGAAGACAATGGATCAAATCACGAACTAAATCACTGGGTAGCAACAGGTGCAAGATTTTACCCTTGGACAATGAAAGAAAGAAAAATCCGACCTTACATTGGAGTTAATTGGGGAGCGCTAGAATTCAGGCAAATATTAAAGCCTGATGAAAATCAAAGTAAACTCTCGAAGGACTTTATGCTCAACTACGATGCGGGTGTTATGTACAATTATAAAAAATTAGCCCTAAGATTCGGGGTTAATTATTTTGCAGATGACAAATGGCAATACCCTATAAGTAAAACCCAAATAGCAGAAATCAAAACACCTAAAATGTCTTTTCAATTCGGCATGCTGTATACTTTTGATGCTACAAAAGACACTAAAGAAGAAAATATTGAAAAATGGAACAGCTACCCTACTGTTTCGAAATTATCGTATGATTCTAATGAATTTGGTTCCTTTTTTATTGGTGCAGGACCATCAATTTCATTTTCTCTAGCAAAATCTGACTATAATGCTACTGAGTTTCCATACCTACAACAACAACTAACTTCTACAAATTACTTTGACATAGCCTTAGGGTATCATTTTCATAAAGCAAATCTGTTTACAGCAATATCCTACAGAAACCCAACCTTTGAAACGGAAGGCTTTGGTTCGAAACAAACCATCAAAAAGACTTCTTTAGCTTTAGAAGTAAATAAGTTTTTGACTGACTACTCTGGTTTTGCACCGTTTATCGGATTAAATGTAGCCTACGATAGGTTTAACTATGAGCAAAATGGTGATGGAATTAATACACAAGGAATATTTACTAATAAAATAGAGCCTGGATTCACTTTCGGCTGGGATATAGTACCTGGAAAAACCAATGAAGCGCTTATTCTAAGAACCAATTTGAGGTGGTATCCCTTTTCTGAATTTCAAGTAAATGGAGAAAAATTTAATTTTAGTCAATTGGAATATAACTTAATTCAAGTCGTATTCTATCCTGAAAGGCTTAAAAAAAGAAAATAAAGCTAGCACACTATCGAGTAAACGGCCGTGAACCATAAGCCCACGGCCCCTCATCCACCAGCTGGCGAATATGGGCCTCGTAAACAGCGATTAATCCTTCACCCTCAGAGGCACCTTTAAGGGACTCTGAAGCCAGTTTTAATTTAATTCGACAGACTACTCGAAGTGGTAATACAAATAGATGATAACACTCTGCACAAAGGTTTACCAAGCCTTGAAGGCTTAGTAAACCTGAGTCTATATGGAT
>NZ_SMMD01000915.1 GCF_009711475.1 Fulvivirga aurantia | reverse complement strand
AAGTTCTCTCGACTTCGCTCGAGATGACATAACGAAGTAGGAGCAGCAATAACTCGCGGCTCGTGGCTAGAAGCTCGCGCCTCACAGCTCATAGCTCGCAAGTGTCTCGCAACTTTTCTCTACCTTTGCAGCTATGATTGAGTTGGGTAAAGTGATATTGTCAGACGACATCAAAGAGAAGTTCTTTGTGTGTGACTTAAACAAATGTAAAGGAGCGTGTTGTGTCGAAGGTGACCTGGGAGCACCGCTTGAAAAAGATGAACTCCCAATCATGGAGGAAATCTATGAAAAGGTAAAGCCATACCTTACGGAAGAAGGAAAAGCAGCCATTGAAGAGCAGGGTACTTACATTCTGGATGAGGACGGAGATTATTCAACACCGACAATCGGTGGAAAAGAGTGTGCCTATGCGATCTATGATGAAAAAGGCATTCTCAAGTGCGGCATCGAAGAAGCATATAATGATGGTTTGGTTGATTATAAAAAACCAATCAGCTGCCATCTCTACCCGATCAGGGCTCAAAAATATGATGAGTTTGAGGCACTCAATTACGACCAATGGGACATCTGCAGTCCGGCTTGTGACCTTGGCCAACAATTAAGCTTACCTGTTTATAAATTCCTCAAAGATGCGCTCACCCGTAAGTATGGTGAAGAGTGGTATCAGGAATTGTGCAAAGTGATTGAAGAAGAGGGGTAAAATTCAATCTATTTTAAATGTCTACCTTTTTGTATTGAGACAAAAAGAAAAAAATCAAGGCCGGTGTGCTAACCCACCAACTCCATATGCAAAATAGGGTAGGGCTTGCCGGTACCGTCTAGCTCAGAGCGGCTTTTCACTTGAAAACCACAATGCTGGTAAAAGCCAACTGCCTGGTCATTTTGCTCATTGACGTCCACCTTGGAGACGTTTAATTTTTGCACAGCATAATCGAGCAAGGTTTTACCTATCTTTTTACCTCTATAATCGGGGTGAATAAATAACATTTCTACACCATTGCCTGCGGTACCCAGAAAGCCTATTATCTGTTTATCGCTGTTTCTGATGCATTTTAAATCAACAGCATCTAAGTAAGTATTTAAAATAAGTGGTTTGAAATAGGCAATGTCATCTTCAGATAGAAAGTCATGTGTCGCTCTTACTGAAGCTTCCCAGACCTCTACTACTGCCGGATATTCTGATTTGCTGATTTGATCGATTGTATGTTGCACCGTTTTATAATTAAGCTGCAATAATAACTAAAACCAATCTTCTAACCATTTTACCTGCTTTTTAGTCAACGGCCTTTTCATCACGGACGTAAAACTTTACAAAAAGGTACACGATGATAGGCACGAATACCATCCCAGTCAGAAAGTTTAAAAGAGAAATCCAGTCGTTTATCTCTGTACCGCCTTGAGGAACAAGTACGAGTTCGCCTAATGGACCCTGAGAGAAAATGGTATTGTAGACAAAATTCCAGCCTAGATGGAAGCCGAAAGGTAGCATAATCGACCTGGATTTGGCAAATGCTAACGCCCAGGCATAACCCATCAGACCGGTGCCGATGAATATTAATACCATCGGTAATAGACTACCTAAAACACCGTAAGAAAACCAGTGATATACCCCAAAGGCAACATCAGAGATCCAAATACTTTTTGTTCGGCCGATTTTTTGGATGAGAATGTAAAGAATAGCGCCACGGAAAATCAATTCTTCAGTAAAAACAGATTTTACGTCCCACCAAAAAGAGTGTAATATAAGTTCGGCAGTAACAGACTCATTAAACGCCCATACGGCACCAGTTGTCCAGGCTTTGAAGTATTGAGTAAATACACATAACAATGCGGTGATTGTAAAACCAATCAGAAATTGTAGAAGTCTTTTTGATACAGGTGTAAAGCCTAATGCTAATAAACTCCTTTTTTCAATTAAATATAAAAGCAGCCAGGAGATGGCTAAACCTGCCAGAATACCAATCATTCGCTTTCAAATAACTCAATGGTATAATCCAGTAGCGATATACCACCGGTTTTGCCATGACCGGGTATGACTATCTCAACCTCGGGACGGCTGTCTTTAATGGCTTGCACCGTGCCCGGCCAGGAGTCCGTATTGGCGTCTTCTAAGTTACCTTTACCAGTACCCATGCTCTTGATCAAGCACCCTCCAAACAATACTTTATCATCAGGCACATAGCTTACCACATTATCGTGAGTGTGCCCGGCACCAAAAAAGGTATTGATGACTTTTATATCACCGACCGTAAGCTCGAGGCTTTGGTCAAAACCGTGTTGTGGGATAGGTACACTATCTGCTTGCGCCAGTGTGATAGTTTTTTGTGAGGCATAAGAAGGAATGGCCTTTTCATGAAAGCTATTGAGGCCGCCTAGACAATCCCAGTGAAAATGTGTGACTACCACACCGATCACCTTTGCTTTGAGCGAGTCCTGTACCCAATTGATCAACTCTGCTGAGGCTTCTTCGTTAGCCGGGGTGTCAAAAATAAGGGCCTCATTGTTATTCATGACAATCATACCATTACAGCCTACTTTCCCCCAGGTGTCGGTGTTGAGGTAAGAAATATGTCTGTAGGTATTTTTTGTGAGTTGCTCGACTTGCAGGTCTTCGCTTAGCTCATAATAGTTAAGGCTTTGTGCATGGCAGAAGATCGTTGACCAGCATATAAGCAATAAAGTTAAAATGTTTGATTTCATTAGGGGCTGCTTAGTTGTTGATGTAATTAATGAGTTTTTGATGATTTTTGATCATTAGCACAAGTGGACGCTTGGGCTACTTTGGGCACTTACTTGTTTTCCCAGCCCAATACTACTCATTTTTTAATTGCAGTTCTTCAAAAATTAGGTTGGTAATATCCCAGCTGTCCACAGGGCTCCAGTTGGCTTCGTAATTTGTGAGAATGATTAGGGTCAGATCGTAATCAGGGTATCTATCCAGACGTGAAAGGTAGCCGGGCACAAATCCGGTATGGAATACCACATGCAATGTGTCATTTTTAACAATATCCCAGCCGTAACCATAGTTTTCAAGTACTGGTGTGTACATAGTTTCTGTCATCTCTTTTGTAAGCAGAGAGTGATTAGCCAAGGCCCGCTCAAATTTTAATAAATCCTGCGCAGTGGAATATAAATGGCCACCTCCGGTTAGTAGAGGTACATAAAATTGAGGAGTATTTTGTACTTCGATGCTATCAATTTTATAGCCCTGAGCCAGTTTTGGAATAACCTTCTCCGGATTGTTGGGGCCGGTATCTGTCATTTGCAAAGGGTCGTAAATAAGTTGTTTTAAATACTCGTCATAACTCTGATTAGTGACTGCCTCGATGATATTGGCCAGGACCAAATAACCTACACCACTATAGGAAAAAGAAGTGCCTGGTTCAAAGCGTAGTGGCTGATCATAATACCATGTAAGCGTATTGCTGATGCTGGATTTTTGAAACATGATGATTGAGTCTTCCAAAACATCCCATGAGTGCATAAGCCCAGACGTATGAGAAAGCAATTGATGGATGGTCAGTGGCTGCCAATGTTCCGGGACATCACTTAAATACTGACCTACACTGTCTGAAAACGAGAGCTTTCCCTCTTCCACAAGTCTGAGTATGGCTATGGCTGTAAATGGCTTGGTGACTGATCCGATATTAAATTTTGTCTCTGGTGAATTACGTACATCAAACTGCCGATTAGCATGGCCATAACTTTTGCTAAACAAAACGTTGCCATGCTGCGCGATCAATACATTGCCACTGAAATGTGGTATACTTTGAAAGTAGTTATCTATAGATGTTGAAAAACCCGGTATGTTTTCAGTTGACACATTGTCGCTATTTCTAGAGGGTTTACAGCTAGACCATAAAATGACGGCAATGTACAGGCAGGTAACTATAATAAATCTCATTCAGTATTCATTGTGACGTGATCAATATAGTTAAATAAAGTATTTCTTCTTCTCAGAGTCCTCTATGAGTGACGCTGAGGGAGGTAAAATAGTCCAGATCGATAAATTTAGTGGCACCCATTGCTCGAAATTCATCTCTTTCGCCATTGTTTGGAGCAACTAGGATTGACCTTATTTTTCAAATACTTTCTTTTTATTTCTCAATAAATAGATTGCCCCTGAAAGAAACAATAAGCTGAGTATTAAACCAGAAATACCAAATTGTTCGGCTACGTGACTTTCCGGCACTGGTTTTACAAACTGATTGACCAAACTCAAAAGTAGTCTCACAACAGACCAGATAAGCACCAAAATTGTCCAAAAGCTAATAGTATTTTTGAAGGCTTTTTCTGATTTGCGCGAACTGAGAACAAATAACATGAGGATAGATGCGATTACAATTAGCGGAATGTAACTGCCTATTATCAGATAAATAAGTCCTTTATAAAGGAAGAATAATAATGTGGCGCCTAAGGCAAGCGCATAAGTGAAATGTTCCTTTAAATTGCCGAAGATGGCTTGTTGAATTTTATTCATTCCGTAACAATTTTTTTAATGATGTCCTCCAGCAAATCTGAACAAGACAAAAGATACTCAAAGTCAACGGTGTCATAGGTGTCATCAGGGCTGTCTTTGTAGGGAGAAGAATCCCTATGATAGAAGCACTCACCGGCACCAATCACGTCAAAACCAAAAGGCACGAAAGCATCAAAGTCAGTCGAATTATTGTCGTACCCAACAGGATTTATTTTTATGTCTTTGATAGGAATGCCATGTTCTTCAGCGACAGATTTATATAGCTCAATCAAAGAAGAGGTTCCTGAAAATACTTCCATAGCCCGATCGCCATTTCCGTCCCAGCCAACCATATCGAAGCAATGGATAGAATGTATATCCCAGTGTTTTTGCTTGAGTAGCCCGGCAAAGGTCTTACTGCCTATGAGCTCTTCTTCTTCCTGGTCAAAAAAGACGAAAAGAATGTGCTTGTTTCTATGCGGAAGCTTTGCAAGTTCTTTGACTACACTATATATAAGCGCAATGCCAGTAGCATTGTCAATGGCGCCTGGTGCATTTCGTTTGCCACTGTCGTAATGTCCTCCGAGTATGATATATTCTGAACTCTTGTGAGTCGCAGGAAGCATTCCATATACGTTGGTTCCTTTGTAAGGATCCAGAATTAAATCTATGGCAGCATTAAGATTTGGCGATACGTACTTGTGTTGTTGAGGTTCAATGCCTAATGTGCTGATTAGCTCCAGAAGGTATTGTTTTGTTATCTCACGCTCGTCTTTGGCCCAACGGCTTTTAATTATTGTATTATTTCCTAAGGTGTCATGCCCGGAAAGCTGACCAACAATTTTTTTTTGATAATCAATTTTATTGGTGGGTAAGTTTTCGGTTATTAAAACGCTGCCCATCTGTTTATCCTGACAGGCCAATGCTGTAAAACAAAAGAATAATATGTTGAGGATGTTTTTCATTTCATTCGCCATTTAGCCCAGGTCTGTAATACGCTAAAGGCAGCCTTTTTTCCATTGGAGCTGTTGGTAAGCAGGATGATGCCATCGTTTTTCTCAAAATCCATCATAAAACCTGCTTCCCAACCTGTGTTGGTGCCTGAGTGCCCGGTAACCGTAATCGGGCCGAAACTATAAGTAGCATAGCCCAAACCATAAGCCACACGCTGGGTCTTAGTGATCGGGATAATCGTCACCATTTCCTGAACAGTCTCTTGAGTGAGTACAGCGTTGTCAGTGAATTGTGCTTTTGCGAAAGCGGATATATCTTCGAGGGTTGTATGTAAGCCGGCAGCAGCCTTAGCGGTAAATCTTTCCAGGTAAATTTCCTCGCCCAGTTCGTTATATGGCTTTGCGCTTTTTGCTAAAATAGTATCATCAAGTATAAAGCTTGTGCTGCTCATATTGAGCGGCTCAAAAACGTTTTCCTGCATGTAAATCTCGAATTTTTGTCCTGTAACTTCTTCGATAACCAGCTGCAGGATGGTGTAACCGCCACCCGAATATTTAAACTGCGTTTGTGGTTCGAGAATGACTTTGACCGTTTCATTATCTCTTACCGGTCTGTTTTCACCATTTAGGGAAGCTTCCAAAGAAGGTAGCTCATCATCAGGATGAAAGCCGGGGTAGCCATGAACTGATAATCCGGCACTATGGCTCAAAATAGCCCTTATGGTTACTTTGCTACGGTCAAATTCCGATTCAGGCAGCTTCCAGCGTGTCAGGTAATTTTCTACAGGTACATCGAGGTCAAGTTTTCCATCGTTAACCAACTTCATGATACCCCAGGCGGTAAACAGCTTTGATATAGAACCTATGTTGAAGCCGGTATGCGTTGATATTTTAGTTTGGTTGGCCATGTCGCCAAAGCCATGTCCTTTTTCATAAATTATAGCACCGTTTTCGATAATCGCTACTGCCATACCAGGCACTTTGTTCCTTTCAAGTAAGAGTGGAATTTCGGCATCCATCAACTGGTCGATAGATTTCATTTCTTTAGTTGCAGCCGGCTGAGACATCATATTTGTAGTCATGCACAGTAAGCCAGCCAATAGTATTGATGTAAGTCTTTTCATTGAATAAAATTTTAAAGTTGTCTCTAACTTAGCATCACGCACTAACAGCAAATAATAAAATTGACCGATGGACAAATTGTTGATGCAATCAACACACCATCAATGACCTGTACCATCTATTTTCGGTTTCATGTCATTTGTACCGGAAATGGAGTAATCTGTCAAATAAATTGTTGACAGCGTTACATTAAAATATCTTTGTACCATGTTTTCAATAGGAAAGAGGTATTTATCAGGGATTGTTGCCACACTACTGCTTGTGAGTGCAAGCTTAGGTATGGTGCACTACAAACAGCTATTAGAAAGCTCGCCAAAGGAAGTTTATGAGACGTATTTTTTAATTTCTCAGGTCTTATTTTTTGGCGTCATTGCATATTTTCTGGTCTCATGGATTTTCAAATTGGTGAGTAACTATCGATTACTTAAAAATGAGAAAATCGAAGCCGAATTGAGTTTACTTAAAAGTAAGATTGACCCACATTTCTTTTTTAACACGCTCAATAATTTGTACGGTCTTGCCATCGCTAAGTCGGACAAAACCCCGGGGGTGATACAAAAACTGTCCGAAATCATGCGTTATACAATTTATGAGGGTGAGAAGCATCGTACACCGCTTAAAAGTGAAATCAACTACCTTGAAGAGTACATCGATATTCAAAAAATCAGGTATAAGAAAAATGTTGATATACAGTTTAACAAAGAGGTAGCCGATGATTCGACAATGGTGGCACCGCTACTTTTTATTATGCTGGTTGAAAATGCATTTAAACACGGTATTGAAAGTCTTACAGAAGATGCTTTTGTCCACATCCATTTGGTACAACAAGATGATACCATCACTTTTGAAGTGACCAATAATTTTGAAACAAGGCCCGAAACCACCAATGGCCTAGGGCTAAAAAATCTGAAAAAGCGATTGCAACATTTATATACGGATAGGCACCGTTTAGTTTTGGAAAAAGAGGAAAATGTATATTGTGCTAAAATCACCTTAAAGACAAAATGATCAGATATGCCATCATAGATGACGAGCCCATCGCGCATAGCATTATTGAAGAGTTTGCGAAGGAGGTGAGCAGCTTGCAGAAGGCAGGCAATTGTTATGATGCATTCCAGGCCATAGAGTTGCTACAGAAACAACAAATTGATGTGTTGTTTTTGGATATTAACATGCCAAAAATCACAGGGTTTGACATGCTGAAAACACTAAAAAATCCACCAAAAGTAATCGTAACCACGGCATACAAGGAATTTGCCCTAGAGGGTTATGAATTTCAGGTGTCAGACTACTTATTGAAACCCTTTACGTTTTCCCGTTTTCTCAAGGCTGTCAATACGGTTTTAGATTTCAAAGCGAGTAACTCAGCAGAATGCGACACTTCGCAAGACTTCATCATCATTAAAGTAGATAAGAAAAAGCATCGTGTAAAATTGTCTGAGATCCAATTTATCGAAGCACAAGGGAATTATTGTAAAGTAGCGACTCAAACCAATACCCTGCTGACACTTCGCAGCATATCAGATTTTCAGTCAGCATTACCAGACCAGTTTTTGCGTGTACACAATTCTTTCATTTTGAATAAGGATATGGTCACTGCTATAGAAGGAAATAGAATTTTTATCAATGAGCAAACCATTCCGGTAGGAAGAACTTATAAGCAAGTACTTGACAGGTTATAAGCCTTCTTATTTTGAACAGTTAGCCTCCAGGTATATACTTGGATTTGCCGCATTTTTTATATTCCAATCGTTTTGATTTTTATCGCGGTAAACAAAACCGTTGAATGGGGAAGGAGTGACGATTGGCATGGCCAATACGGGTTTATCGTTTAACTGTTTTAATTCAATGAGTGTGGCTATTGGGTTGAGTTCTTTCGTTTAAAAGTTGATCCAATTAAAATGACGGCAGCAATTACATCCACTACGTTCCAAAGTTCTCTCCCAAGTGAAATTTTCAAAAATGGCTGAAATAGCAAAGCAAGTACCACATAGAAAATTGCAAGTTGTTGATTATTTGATTCATAGCAGTTAAATGCAAGAATTGCGAATCCAACCAATGCCGCAAACCTGATGAACTGGTAATAACCATACGGCATATCTAGCAAGCAAATAAGTAAACCCAAGGCCAATATCAGCTTTATGAGGACTATTTTATTCATTGGAATGTACTTTGATCTCAGCGAACTCAGGAATTTCTTGATTATCGAAATAGCTGGTGGTCAGTTTTTCGATATACTTCTCTGAAATTATGTCCTGCACAACATAATCTTCAATGTCGGCAACGTGAGAAAAATCTTCTAAAATTTCATCTCCCGTGATGACGAGATAAGAGTGAATGATTTTGAAAAACCTTAGCTCTGTGTATTGCACTATTTCGTCTGCTTCAATCATTTTTATGGTTACAGCTACCAATTTGGATTCCTGATCGTGAGTCAGTTCGGCTTGTTTAAGTTTTTTGAAATAGTTTCTTAAAAATATATGACCATTCTTATTTATCTCCTCTACAAGTTGGTTTAATCTAACTTCCAGATTTTCAATATTGAAAAGAGATTCCTTTTTCTCCAGATCGGAAATCAAGGTAACTTCTTTTGGGTCAATATCACCATCACAAGCCATAACTGAGAAAGCTGTGAGTAGAAGCAAATCTGAGAATTCATTCTTTTCCATAATTCTTTAAGAGTTTCTTATTTTAAATCCGATCTTGGGTCGGAATCCTTTTGAAGAATCACCTTCCAAACTTGATTTTATTTCTGTGTATTTCTGAATTTCAGTTAGCGAAACGGATGGTCTTGTTGATTTAATCACTTCAATTAGAATTTTTTGGGTGATTTTGGATTTTTGTTTCAGAGCTGATCTTGCCGCTTCATCTGTCAAAAACTTTAGATCAACCGAGACATAGTTTTCTGTTTTGTCGGAAAGTTCATCGTAATCAATCCCAAAATCTATAGGACGATCTTTTAGTAGTTTCTTGAACATTGCTTTTCGGGCCCGATGGTCAGGAGGTGGGATAAAAATGACTTTATCAATTCTTCCTGCTCTTAAGACTGCCGGGTCAATCAAATTTGGTTGATTAGTAGAAGCAATTACGAAAACACCATCTTTTCCGCAGTTGTTAAGTTGGGCAAGAAATTCGTTGACTTCTCCTGATTGATGAGGACTAGTATTCCCTTCCCTTTTTGGAACAAATGCATCAAATTCTTCAAAATTGATGATAGTTGGGGCTTCCTTTCTTGCTTGGTTAAAGAGTTCTCCAATTTTTTCCTGTGCGCCATGCACATAAATGCTTGCAAGGCTTGATGGCTTTACTTCGATGTAATTGTAGTCAGCTTCCTCTGCCAGTTTTTCTGCAAAAAAAGACTTGCCACATCCAGGGGGACCATAAAGCAACAAACCATTTGGTATTGTCAATCCATATGATTTGTAAAGCTCTTGTTCGTCAAGTGCACGGATAACATCATTGTAAAGGATTTCTTTCAGTACATCCATTCCGGCAATGGCACCAAACCCATGAGATTCACCCTTCTCTATTTTATAGTCCTTATTGACTTTTATTGATGCAGGTTTTACTTCAATTTGAATTTCACCATTCAATGCTCTAATCATTTCGTCTGCTGAATTGAACCTGTTTTCAGGATTTTGATCAATTGATTTTTTTATTACTGAAATAATCAAGTCAACCTCAGAAAAATCTACAGTATTAAGCTTTTGAAATTTGAGTGGTTTTTTCCTCTGCTCCAAAATAGTTGTTACCAACTCATCTTTTTTATAATCTGAAATATCGGCAAACCAAGGCGGAAGGCAATACAGCAAGTGATACATCAAAGTACCTACTGCATACAAGTCAGATTTAGGGGAGAAAACATCATTGAAACATTCTGGTGCTAAATAGAATGGGTTTAATTCCTTTTTAGAAAAGACTTTAATTGAAGTGGTAAACAATCTCGCATAGCTGAAATCAACGATTTTAGGTATTTCCATTTTGCCACCCAAATCCATCATTACATTTTGGTGGTTCAGATGATTGTGGAGAATAGGAGGGTTTTGATTGTGGAGATATTTTAGTCCATTTAAAACACCAAGCGCAATACTTTTTACTTTGAATAAATCCAGTTCTTTTTCTCTTTTCAGCAGATTGCTCAAGGTTTCCCCGCTGATAAAGTCAAGTGCCAGATAGCTGAATCTTTCATTATTGTAAATCCAATCTCCACTACCTGCATAGGTGACAAGATTGGGGTGACGGCAATTTTTCAGGAGTTCTATTTCTTTAACCTTTCCTGATGGATCAAACTGTGTTCGCTGAAGTTTGGCGAAATTGAATAGTTTGAGAAAAAAGGTTTTGCCAGTACTATTCTTTACCCGATAAGACTCAGAGAATTCAGATTTTGCAAGGTGGAAATGAACCGTGTATTTATCATCAATAATTGTTGATTTGGGCAATATGTTAACTTCTGAGGTCAATTACTATCTCATTAAAACTTCAAGATCATCACCAGGTCTTTCATCTGGGGGAAGCAGATTTATCAAATCAATCACGACTGCATGAAGTGCTTCTCTGGTAGGGTTTTCAGAGATAATTTGTTGAGCTTTTTGGATCAGTTGCCTTGCTCTCTGAGAGTCTTTCCAATTGAATGAATGGAAATTTTCATCATGATATCTGATGAAATTAACCAACTGATAAATAAAGGTTAATCCAAAGAAAAACTCATGAACTTCCTCAAGCAACGCTTGCCCAACTTTCACATCCTTATTACGAATCACTTCATCTATTTGTGTTCTAAGCTGATTTATGTGTTGGGTTGTTTTCTCATTTCCAAGGTCATTATTGGCCTGCTCAAGTCTTTCGAATTCTTTACGAAGTTCTTCTTCGAGCTTAGGCCACTCAATATTGTCGTTGAGTTCATCTATTTTCTTGAACGATTTTCTAAGGTTGTCAAGGACTTCCTTTTTTCTGTCATAGTCACTTTTCCCTTGATCTAATCGCTGTTGTTGATACTCGATTTCCTTATTAATCTTATCAATTTCATCTTGGCTGGTATGACCACTGGAGGCTAGCTCGGATAATGTTCCTTTCGCTTTTCTGATTTCATTGTAAAGGAAATCAGCTTCAATTTCCTCTGTAGTTCCTTCTGGAACTCCTATGTCAGTTGAGTGATCTAAGTAAGGAAAATATGCCTCAATCTTTTCAATCCTTCCAGATTTATCGGTAGTTAGTGTTAAGTCAACATCAGAGTTTTCAGGCAACAAAGATGGAAGGTCATCACCACTAATTTTCACATCATAAACATGTTCATTATACAAAGCTCTTGTTCCTTCAGAATAGAAATCACCCTGATAAATCGGAATTTTTATAATGTCGGAGCTCATGCCTGGCCTTACTTGCTTCTGAGTTTTTAGACCGTTAATAGTTCCCTTTGCTGGCAATGACTGATTCACTTCCAATCCATTGGCAGTTTTGAAAATAAGTTTTCCGTCTTTTCTCCTTTTAATTTCTACACCGATGTTATATGGCAGGGTGGCACTTCCAATTTTGGAACCCTGAATAATTGAAAACGAATCTGGTTGACACTCAATTCGGCTACCAGAACCATCGAAGAGGATAACTTCGAAACTATTAGGTTTACCTTCATTCAATTTCACTTCAATGATTTCACCTTTGTCATTAATTTCCACTTTTCCAGAAGACCAAGCCTTATCACTACGGGTTATTTCAGCATGAACAGTTGGGGGAATAGAACCTTCAGTTTTTTCAGGGATGGTTTTAATAGTGACCCACTCTTCCATTTCAACTGTTGAAGCTTCGTACCCAAGATCAATTTGAATCCTGGTTTTATCTCTGCTGGATTCTTTTACTTCTTCACTAATATCTATTGTGGATGCATAGAGTGCTGCACCAACTGCAACAGCAGTCATTGGATCAGCACTTACATCTGGTTTTTTGATTTGTTCTTCGAGCATTGACCTTAGAATTGGTGAGTAAGTAGGGCCACCAACAAGAATTAGAGAATCAATCTTAGAGCCGTTTAAATTATTTCTATTGAGAAGGTCTGATGTTATGTCAATAGCCCTCTGAAATATAGGGCATAGAACTTTTTTAAGGGATTCTTGGGAAATTGTTATATCCAATTCGAATTCTTCACCATTATCATCCTCTCCGGGAATGTCCCCAAGATCTGAGAGAACATTGTGATCTGGCTTGAAGGAGAGTTGTATTTTGGCTTCCTCCGCATAGTATTTCATTGCTTCCTGAAGTATCCCTTTCTTTTTCTCATCTTCAAGAATGCTATCAATCGCATATTCGGATTTGAAATACGGAATGATAATTTCATCGATAATCGCAGCATCAAGATTTTTACCACCCAGGTAATTGTCACCATCCGTATCTACCACCTTCATGATGCCATCTTCTACGTTCACTAAAGCAGCATCGAATGTTCCACCACCAAAGTCAAACACCACCCAAAAGCCGTTTTTGTTGGTTGAGGACAAGCCGTAAGCCATTGAAGCAGCGATTGGTTCCTGTAGAAGTTCGCAATGATTGAATCCAGCAAGCTTTGCTGCTGTCATTGTTGCATCTTTTTGACGAATATCAAACTTGGCTGGAACGGTTACAACAACCGACTGAAATTCATCATCAGAGATGAAGGATTTTAGCTTTTTAAGAACTTCAGATGAGAGGTGCTCTGAATTAAAATCTGTCTCCATGTGAGAACTGTGGTATTTCTTATCAGTTCCCATGGTTCGCTTGAATTCAATGAAAGTGTTCGGTTGAATTGAATCACCCCTCATTGATCTTAGTTTATCTGATTTGAAAGTGTTAAACGCAGAGTCTCCCACAAGCACGGATTTCTTCTTATTAAAACCCACACATGAAGGCATTGTATCTTTAAGAGTATCGGTTTTTTTAATTGTAGGCACACCATTTTCCATTCTGGCTATTGCAGAATTGGTAGTTCCAAGGTCAATAGCATAATCAATTTTCAATCTTGACATATTCTTTTATTCAGGTTGTGATACTTCTATTTGGGCTTGCTGAACCATAACTCCTCTATAATTTATCTGAGGTTTAATAATCCTAGTAATTACTGGCACCTCTTCATCCATATCAGGATCAGGTCGAAATGTAACTGACGCCTTTAAGCCTTCTTCATAAGTCTTTCCGAGCATATCAACCATTTCATAGCCATTTGAAGCGAAATTGTCTCTAATGCGTTCAACCGCCTTTGCTAATTGCTTAAGGCCCTTTGTGCCTTCATCCATTTGGCAAATGTTCTTCTCGATTCTGACAATTTCATCCGCAAGCTTCAAAGCCAGTAAGTGATCAGGTTTGGAGCTACTGCTTGAAGATGTCTCTTCTTCCTGTATTACTTTTAATTGGGTCTCCATGATACCGATAAGCTTTTCATCCAGCCAGATGCCCTCTTGTTCCAGTTGTTTTCTTGTGGAAGAGATGTTTTCTACTATAGAAGATTGATTGTCTGAAACTCGCTTGCGAAGCATGAAGAATAATCCTAATGTGATCAATCCGACCGCTAAAACGGCAATAATCCAGTATAGAGTGTTCTTGTTCAGTGACTCATCAAGTGATTCTATTCTCTGGGATGCCGATTGTCCCGTTTTTTGAATTTGTCCAGTGAGTTCAGTCTTCTGGCTTGCGATTGATTCTGATAGTTTCTCAATTGACTGTCTGTTTTTTAGTAGTAAAACCTGAAGGCTATCAAGTCTGGAATCTGTAGTTTGCCCAGATAATTTAATATCATTGACATTGCGAGAGAGTCGATTGCTAACCTCTTGGAGCTTAGTCAAGTCAGATTTAGCCGTGCTTAAGTTTTGGTCAATTGCTTCAATCTTTGCCTCAGCATTTCGAATTCTAATGCTATCCGATTGAGCAAAGGATGACCAATATAAAGCAAGAATAAATAGACATAGCAGAATTTTTTTCATGAGAAATAAAGAATTATTTGAAAAATTCAGATTGACTTATGCCTTCCTGTGACATGTTACCATTGGAGATTGAATAAAGAGTAACCTCATAAGTAGAATATTGATATCCATTGTCCTGAAGGTTAAGTCGATCATTGTAACCATCAGATTTGCTAAAACTAAAATCAGTATCAAAACCGCCTTTTATATTTGGCCCGTCAATTTTTTTATAGGGGTTCCAGTCATTGCCATAGAATCCCTTTATGTAATATGTTCCATTTGGAATATTGGTCATTTTGAATGAGGAACCAGCTCTGATGTATTCATTTCGTACAGTTCGATCAGAATAGACGTTCACCAAACAAATTACAACATCGTTGGCATTCCCATTTTTAAATTGAACCCAGTTATTTACGGACTTATCATAGACTCCGCTACCAAAAACTGAATTGTAAGGGGAATCACCGTTTTTTAGTTGATTTCCCTTGTATTTACTAGGTGTTGTAATCGGTTTTGAAGGAAGATCGTTACTCGGAGTTGAAGGTGATTTATATGTTGAAGGTGCCGTATAGGATGATGTGCGATTTGATGATCTATTTTTTGAGTTTGTTGAAATAAGCGCAATGATTCCAATAATAGCACATATCACTATCAATATCATGCATCCAGAATTTGATGAGTCGTTCGAAGATTGTTTTTGAGTTCGGGTCTGAGTTGATTGCAATTGCCCCAGAATTTTATTCAAAGAATCTTTGTTAGTATTGAGTTGATGTCTTAGATCCGAAACCATGTCAAATGAAGCTAAGCTTTGCATGACAGAGTTCGCCAGGTTAACTGTTGATAGAAGGGAATTTAATTGGCCAGGAGTTGGAGAATGCCCGAAATCTTCTTGTCCATTGTTCACAATTGACACTAGCATGCCTTGGGCGTTATGAACTATGGCACTGCTTATTCCTAAATAAAGTTCATCACTTGACCCAAGAGCTTGCTTAATTCTATACAGTCCCGATTTGGTAGAGTTAACCAATTCAGATGCGGCTGAAACTGACTCGTATTTGTTTTGAAAAGAATCGAGAGTTCCTTTTATGAATTCTAAGTCCTCTTTTATTTTTTCTTGTTTTTTCCTATCACCGGCAGAGTCAATCCACTCCTGAAGTCCCTCAATGTTTTGCTCGATTCGTTCCTTGGTCTGCAATCCAACAACTATTGAGTTGGCATACTTGAACAGTTTCATGATGTCATTTCCAAGGTCACCTTTATGTTCGTCTTCATCATCACGGTATTGATGAAAATAGTCTACTCCACACTGGAGTATTTCTTTGGCTAGCTTGTCTGCAATCAGTTTGTATTTTGGGTCACTTTTTTCAAGAATATCCGCGAGAGTTCCAAAGTCATCCTTTGTAGATGTGTAAAGTTTTCTTGCCAAGGAGAAACCACTTTCAGGGTTTTGAGTTCGCTTCTTTTTGGTTTGATCGAGTATAGTTTCAATGTTATGAAATGGTTCATCAGATACCTTCTCTGACAAAAGATTCTTGATACTTGGATTAATTTGGCTTATCTGGGCAAGCAGCTTTTTAGGACTTTGAAGTCCTTTCGAACTAATATCTTCTAAAATGCCACTTATTATTCGAAGAAGTTCTTTTTCATCGTCTGTTGGGTAGGTTTCGTCCGCTACTGTTTTGCAAAATTGATTGAATGATTCAGATTTTATTAACTCAGATTTTAATCTAATCGCTTCCAGAATGGATTCAGTATTGAAACTATCGTTCTGCGTAGCACTGAACAGTTTTAGGGTTCCTAGGTTGTTGAAGGCTCCAAAGTTTTTGTCATTGACAGATTTGCCGCTGATGACTTTCTCCCATATGTCTAAGGATTTGTCAATATCACCAGTTCTGAGATAACCTAGAGCTGTTTCATCAAGATGGTTCAGGTTCACGAACCAGAATAGCGAATGAAAAACTTTGTTTTGATTAATTTCAATTTGTGAAAAGGCTTTTTCAATGATTACATTTGTTCGTTCAGGAATGCCAATAGCTGTTAAATCCTCTGAGAATTCAATATCCTTCCCAACTTTTTGATAAGCGTTTATTTTTCCTTTTTGCTTTTCAATTGTTCGTTGTTTTGTTCCGGCAAGTAAGCCGAGAATGTGAAATGGATTTTGATGAATTAATTGCATTAGGCGAGGACGTTAGATCAATAATAGGGTAGTTGAATTATTTGGCTCTTTTCGCCTTTTTGGGGTGGAATTGACATGGAAAAAGCGGAATGTACCAAAAGCCTTTTGGGAAATCTTTTAGTTAGGTGTTCAGTTAGGTCATAATGTTTCATAGGGTAATTTATACGTTATGCAGAACATGTGCCACAACATACGATAACAACCATGCATGATATTTCCTGATACCCAAGGCGAAAACATGCATTGAGATGTTAGAAACCAGCTTTAATGGTTGTTGTACCCGATTGTTGTCGTTTGTAATTACTTATACTTGGTCAATATAAACAAAATTATCATAGAATAATAATATGTTATATAAGCGGTGGGTTGATTCTGGATGGTTTTTAATGTGTTAGCACAAGTGGACACTTGCGCTAGTTGGGGGTAAGATTCGCATGATTATGCCGATGGGTATTCAGAGAAGTAGATGTCCATTCCAATCTTTCCCATTATTGACATTGATTCTGAGTTCAAAACTGCACCGCCACCTGCCGCGTCTTTTCTTATGTCAAACCCAATGTCTGCTACGTACTTACTTGGCTCTAAATTTTTCCCTTTACTCATCAACCAAGTTTCAAGAGTATCAATTTGCGTTGGTAAATCCCAATCTTCATTACAAAGACA
>NZ_SMMD01000614.1 GCF_009711475.1 Fulvivirga aurantia | reverse complement strand
GGTTTTCTAACTCATAATTTTCTTCTTCATATGTTAAATCATTGGTAAGCTCATAGGTAGTTGACATGTCGTCTTCCGCTAACAGTACATTTAAATCTCTCAATGCATTCCTATAAATTAATTGCTGATTGATGAAATTTGTTGAGTCGGTTAAATAATTACCCTCTTCTAGCAACAAATCTGTACTCACCGCACTACCCAACTCTGATTTTATCTTTGTGTATTGATATTTGTCATTAGATAACTCGAGTTGCCTTTCAAACTCTTCCAATCGTCTTTTCTCTAATACTGCTTTATAATATCCTAATACAATTGACTGTATAGTATTAGCAATTACTATATCTGCGTTGCCCTCAGACTCAGCTTGCAGGTCAGCCAACCGTGACTTGGATATATTGATTTTGAACCCATTGAAAAGCGTCCAATTTAGATTTATCGTTGGATTCAGGCTATTAGAAATAGTTTGATCCTGCAGTTGAAAAGGACTCGCTGTTTTAACATTATCCGTGAGACTATTATTTTGATTAAGGTCTAATGTAATTGTCGGAAAACGCCCTGCCTCACCCCAGTTGTTATTGTTTTCAGCCACTTCAACCGTTTTTCTTTCAATTCGGATGTCGTAATTGCGCTCTAGACCTATTTGTATAGCATCTGATAGTGAAAGTGGCTGTTGAGCTTGAGCCTCATGACTTGAAACCAAAGCAAAAGCTATTATGATTAAGTATAATATTCTCATTAGTAATAAAATTCAGTAAACTACCTTATTAAGCAGACTCGCGATATTCTTCAATGCGTTTCTCATCGATAAGAACACGCTCAACATCTTCTCTCTCTGGTTTCTCTCCTGTCCAAAGCCATTTGGCATACCTTCTTACATCGTTAAATACAATGATGAAAACCGGAAAGAACAGAAGGATAATGATAGTACCTATCAACACACCGTAGGCTACAGAAATCGCCATAGGAATCAGGAATTGCGCCTGAAAGCTTTTTTCTATAATTAAAGGCCATAAACCCACAACCGTAGTAATCGAGGTGAGCATAATAGCTCTAAACCTAGCCAAACCGGCATTATAAGCCGCCTGATACACGCTTTGACCATCATTTTTAATCAATGAATTGAATTTGGCAAGGAAAACGACTGCATCATTAATAATAACTCCCGAAAGTGCAATCATACCCCAGGCACTCAAAAGAGAAACAGGGTGCCCTTCTAAACCATGACCATAGGCCGCCCCTAGCCAGCCCAGCGGTATCATCATTATTATTAAAACGGCCTGATAAAATGACCTGAAAGTGATCATGATGATAAAGAAAATCAACAGAAATGCACCTCCGAAAAATAGACCTATCTCCTGACCGGCTCGAGCACTTTCCTGCGCCTGTCCGCCATAATCGACCTTTACTGTCGGGAATCTGGTCTGAAGTTGCGGTACAATATCTTGTTGTACCTTCTCAATAATTGGCGGTACCTCACCGAAGGGATCCACCATATCTGCCTCAATGGTAACTGCCCTACTGGTATTGTAATGCCGTATACCCGATATTCCTCTTTCAATTTTATAATCAGCCACTTGCGTGAGCGGATATTGCTCCCCTTGCGCTGTTTTAATCTTCATTTCTTCCAGTTGTCCTACATTGAGCCTACCAGATTTAGGATAGCGCACCCAAACTCTAAGCTCATTATCGCCTTTTTGTAGTCGCTGAACTTCTTCTCCAAAAAAGCCCTGACGCACCTGATTGGTGATATTGTTATGTGAAAGCCCAAGGAAATAAGCTTGAGGAGATAGCTCAAACAACATTTCTCTTCGACCAACCGCCACGTTGTCTTGTATATCTTTTAACTCCGTGATTTTGTTAAGTTCAGCTTTGAGGTAGTCTTTGGCCTCACGCAGTTCATCATAATTTTTACCTAACAGCCTCACAGAAACAGGCTTGCCCCACCTGTTACCACCACCTATGTTATATTTCTCTGCCTCAGGTACGGGCCCGATTTTATCTCTTATTTTGTTGATTAGATCGAAGCTATTGATACCATAGTCATCCAATTCTTTATAAAAGACATTGATATTACCTGCATGCGAACCAGACTCAGAGCCATCTCCAGTACCTCCAATAAATCCGAAAGTGTAGTTTACAATATCATCTTCTGTATATAATTCCGATTTTAGGTCTTCATTTACCTCCCAAATGGCATTATCGAAACGAGAAAGATACCTTTCTACTTTATCTTCACGCTCACCTGGTTTAAAAGCAATATTTACATTAAAGCTATTGAATGGTATTTGAGGAAAGAATGTAGCTTTTATAAAGCCTCCCTGAAACAACCCTGCTGTGATAATGAATAGGGAAATGATAAATGCTACAGAAATCACTCGATACTTCATGGTGTATTTAAGCGCTGTACCGTAAGCTTTAAATCTTAACCAATCGATTACACCATTGATCTTTTTACGGATTTTATAGCTTCTTGAGTCCTCTTTTTTTGCACTTAAAACAGATTTGCTCGCCAGGTGAGCCGGCAAGACAAAAAATGCCTCTATCAACGAAAATCCAAGGCTAAAGATGACTACAAAAGCCATGTCCTTTAAAAACTCAAAGCCACCTGTAAGAAAAAGTAAAGGCAAGAAAGCTACGATGGTGGTAGTTACAGAAGTAAAAACAGCCGGAAGTACCTCCATAGTACCGTGAATAGCGGCTTTTACAGGATTTTTGTGTTTTTCGAAATGTGTATAAATATTCTCTGCTATTACGATACCATCATCCACCAATATTCCGATAACGAGGATCATACCAAAAAGTGAAATCATGTTGATGGTAAGCCCAACAAATGACCCTAATATGAACATGCCTAGAAATGAAGAAGGTATACCCCACGCTACCCAAAATGACAGCCGTAAACTCAAAAAAGTACCAAGTGCAATCAAAACGAGCAGAAGGCCAATCATACCATTGCTTGTCAAAAGATCAAGACGCTGATTGAGCATACTCATAAAATCCCAGGTCAACTCTAATTCTACTCCACTATGAGTTTGGTTGAATATCGTCACATATTCATTCACATAGTTAGAAATGATTTCCAAATCTTCATCCTCCAACTTTTGCACTTCAATAAAGACAGCTCTTTTACCATTGAGTAAGGCTTTTGTAGGCTGCTCAGCAAACTGCTCCTTAATAGATGCAATATCTTTAAGGAGCAAGTTGCTCCCATCCTCATTAGACCTCACAATTATCTCCCCTATTCTCGAAGCATCTGTTTCCTTGGCCTTAGATCTTATTAAAATCTCTTCGCTACTAGATTTGATAGACCCGGCTGAAATATCCCGGTTGTTTAATCTTACTGCATTGGCCACCTCATCGAATGTGATTCCAAAACGGCTTAAATTCTCTTCAGAAACCTCAATTGATATTTCTAAAGGGCTTAAACCAGAAATATTAACCTGAGAAACTACACCTGAAGCCAGCAAATCATCTTTGATCTCCTCAGAATAAATCTCCAGTGTTTTAAGGTCGACATCGCCCGTAAGGCCCAACCATTGAGCAGTAGATCTCTGCCTCTGTTTAAATATGATAGGTTTTTCTGCACTAACCGGAAATGAACTTATCCCATCAACCGCATTTTTTACATCAGTATATACCTCATCGATATCGTAGCTCTCTAGCGTGACAATCGTAATGTTGGCCGAATTTTCCGAAGAGGTAGAAATAATCTCATCTATACCTGCTATGCTCACCAAAGCTTCTTCCACTTTCAAGGTTACCCCTTCCTCCATTTCTTCTGGCGATGCTCCCGGGTAAGCTACCTGAATATTGATGTTCTTATCTGGCCTGGTAGGGAAAAATGACTTTTTAGTACTTGACAAGGCAACGATACCCCCAATAAGGGTAAGTGCTATTAGTATGTTGGCGAGTATAGGGTACTTCACAAAATACGCCACTAAGTTTTTAACACTATCCATGGCTAGTTATTTACGAGTTTTGCGCTAGACTCCGTCTTCTTTTCAAGATCTATGTCCTTTTTCCCTTCTTCAAGTTTATAGGCCTTCATATTATTATGTGCATTGATTAGCGGCTCTACCACCAACTCTGCACCTTGAGAAAGACCAGAAAATATCACAGTTTCCGGATTGGTCTTATGAATATTTACCTTACGTACTTTTAGCAAAGTGTCGTTGAGTACGAAAACCTCATTGCCGTTAAACAAAGCATTTCGAGGCATCAGCATGCCCTTTTCTACAACTTTGCCAGGTATCGTTGCCTCTAAATATTGGCCATCAAAAAGCTTGTCCTGGTTAGACTCGAGCGCTATGTGCACATCAATAGACTGGGTGGTTTGATTTACAAATTCCCCTATTCTAGACACTTTCCCTTTCCATTCTTGTCCGGTCTCTGACTTCACCGTAGTCGTGGCTCCATTTTCTATCCAATGAATTTGCTCAGCAGGAACATCAACTTTTATCTCAAGTTTATTTGATCTTAGGATTTTGGCTATATTACTACCAGGATTTACAAAAGAACCAGACTGTAGATTCACCTCAGAAATGGCGCCTGAAAATGGAGCATAAAACCGGTACTTCCTAAGGTTTGCCTCAGCACTTTTAATAGAATAATAACTGCTAAATATG
>NZ_SMMD01000903.1 GCF_009711475.1 Fulvivirga aurantia | reverse complement strand
TATGCTGTTTATGATGTAGAAGAAGTAAATTATGACATACTAGGCACGATTGATTCATCTCGTTTCCAACTAAGAACAGAGGTTGTAGACTCATTTGCCAGCCAGTCAGGTGACATTAATTATATACTACACCGCTCTACCAGACCTGACACAACAAGCAGTTGGGAATTTCAGCGTGCGTGGTCAACATATATCAATTCTAACCAAGCTGTGTTGGTTGAAGAAAACATACCATACTTAAAATTGGTTTTTCCTGTAGAAAGAGGAAAAGTTTGGGATGGAAACAAACTAAACACCCAGGAAGAAGACGAATATGAAATGATAGAAATAGGGCAGCCTTATACAACCAGCTTAGGTGATTCTTTGGCAAACACGTTAAGAGTGATCCAAAGTGATAATCAGGATACCGTTATTCAGCAAGATAAACGAATTGAAATTTATGGTTTAGGCATCGGATTGGTTTATAAAGAATCGCTGCTGCTCAATTACTGCACCGATCCTGATTGTATTGGTCTTCAGGAGATAGAAAGTGGCTCATCTTACAAACAATCATTAGTATCGTATGGTAAGGACTAAATTCACCATACTGCTATTAACCATTTTGCCACTTGTAGGTTTTGCTCAGGGCAATCGCTACATGGTCTTTTTTAGTGATAAAGAGAGTTCTGCTTATTCTACGAGTAACCCGGAAGAATTTCTAAGCAGCAAAGCCATTGAACGTAGGGTAAAGCAGGAAATAGCAATTACAGAACAGGATTTGCCGGTTAATGATGGCTACTTACAAGGGGTAAAAGACCTTGGCATAGATGTCTTTTTTACATCCAAATGGTTTAATGCAGCTTTAATACAAACAGAACCTGCCAATATCACGAGTGTAGAAGCACTATCATACGTAGATAGTGTGCTTTTTGTCGCACCTGGAGAAAGACTTACAGCATCTTCCAGAAAGCATAAAGATAAATCTAACAGAGAAAAGTCAGTGGCCAATCAGACTCAACTTAACATACTGGGAATCAATAGCCTGCATTCTGAGGGGTATTTTGGCGAAGGAATAAGTATGGCTTTTCTTGATGGTGGCTTTTCAGGTGTAAATACCGCCAGTGCCTTTCAACATATCTTTGATGAGAACAGGGTAACATACGTCTATAATTTTGTCGAAAACAGCGATGAAGTGTATAAGTCGAGCTCGCATGGTACTCAAGCGTTTTCTACTGTAGCGGCATTAATTGCTGAAGAATATCAGGGAATAGCTACAGGGGCAGAGTTTATGTTATTTACCACAGAAGATGTCTCAGGGGAGTATAGAATTGAAGAGTACAACTGGTTAATAGCCACAGAAAAGGCGGATAGCGCTGGCGTAGATATAATCAGTACCTCGCTGGGCTACAACACTTTTGATGATTCAGCTATGGATTATACAATAGAAGACCTTGATGGTAAAACTGCGATTATTTCCCAGGCAGCAGAGATAGCAACATTAAAAGGAATACTCGTAGTGACAAGTGCCGGAAATGAAGGTAGCAATGAGTGGCAATTTATTACCACTCCGGCCGATGCCGACAATATTCTGGCTGTAGGTTCTGTTGGTGCTGATGGCGAGCCTAGTGGCTTTAGTTCTATTGGTCCAACTGCCGATGGTCGTATTAAACCAGATGTAGTCGCCTATGGTGGTGGAGCAAGTGTCATCAATAGCAATGGCTCTATTGGAAGTAAAAATGGCACATCATTCTCAGCTCCGCAGGTAGCAGGTTTGGCCGCGCTCTCGTGGCAGGCTAACCCAACCCTTACTAACCTTGAGTTGAGGCAACTTATTCTGGAACTGAGTGTGACTTACAATGAGCCAAATAACAAAACCGGTTATGGTATTCCTGATTATAAAACCACTTTGTCTATAAATCCCATTGCAAAAAAAGAAGCCATCAAAGTTTTTCCAAATCCACTTAGTGGTGACCAACTCAATATCAAGATGACTAATCAGGAGCGTTTGTTAAGTATCGAGATATTTGATATTAACGGTCGCTCGATGTTTAAGAATAATCTTAATGAGGCATCATACGATGTTTTAACTATTGATTTGGAAGAGAGTCTAAAAGGTGGTGTTTATGTGCTTGAATTAATCACCGATACCCAACACTATAAAGCCCGATTAGTTAAATTCTAATTCCATTATTTTTCTATCTTTGACCACACATCTGCAGACATACTGTAAGATGCATTTATCGTTTATAACTTAGGATTTAACACTACACCCAATGAGTACGCCAATTATTGCTCCATCTATCTTAGCTGCAGATTTTGCCAATATCCAGAAAGAAGTAGAAATGCTTAACGACAGCGCTGCCGACTGGATTCATATAGATATTATGGACGGAGTTTTTGTACCAAACATTTCATTTGGTCTCCCAGTGATGGAAGCGATAAACAGGCATGCGAAAAAGCCTTTGGACGTACATTTAATGATTGAAAAGCCTGAAAATTATGTCGAAGCATTCAAAAATGCTGGCGCTGAAACTATCACAGTACATTATGAAGCTTGCCCGCACTTACATAGAAACATACAACAGATTAAAAATCTCGGATGTAAAGCCGGAGTAGCAATCAATCCTCATACCAATATCGCATTACTTGAAGATACAATCATGGATATCGACCTGGTTTGTCTCATGTCGGTAAACCCTGGTTTTGGTGGCCAAAAGTTTATAGAGAATACGTACGATAAGGTAATTGCACTCAAAGACATGATTGAAGAAGCAGAGGCTGATACCTTGATCGAAATTGATGGAGGTGTAAATGAAAGTAACGCAGCTGAATTAATCGAAGCAGGTGCGGATGTTTTAGTGGCAGGAAGTTTTGTTTTTAAATCGAGCAATCCTAAAGACACTATTTCTAACCTCAAAAACGTTTAACAGCAGTAGTATCATCTGCATGAAAAATTATATTGGCTTACTTTTTTTGTTGTTCTCTATACCAGGACTTTGTCAGGATATAGAAATAGCAGGTAAAGTAACAGATGAGAATGATCAAGCTTTAATTGGTGCCAATATTGTTTTAAAATCAACCACTCTGGGTACGCAGACTGATGCCAATGGTAACTATGTAATAAAAATACAGAGACCCGATGCATCAGATAGCCTAATATTACTCATTAGCCATGTGGGTTATGTACCTCAGGAAATTACAATAACACTTAATGAAAAAGCTGAGTATGTCCTCGATGTAGCACTGAAGGAAGATATAGCTATACTCGAAGGAGTTGATGTAAAAGGAGAGAGGCAGCGAGAAGAAGTAAGCGTTATTAAACTCGAACCGAAATCAATTGAAGCGCTACCATCTCCTTTTGGTGATTTTACTAAGGTACTGAGTACGCTTCCGGGAGTTGTAAGCAACAACGAGCTATCATCCACCTACTCCGTCCGTGGCGGTAGCTTTGATGAAAACCTGGTATATGTTAATGATATTCCGATTTACAGACCATTTCTTATCAGTAATGGACAACAAGAAGGCCTTAGTTTCATAAATACCAACATGGTAGATGACGTGAGTTTCTCTGCTGGTGGTTGGCAACCCAAATACGGAGATAAGCTCTCTTCTGTATTAAATGTTACCTATAAAAAACCAAAATCATCCGGGGCTACTGCATATGTAAGTCTTCTAGGGGCAGGTGCCCATATTGAAGGCATATCTAATAACGGAAAAGTGGGTTATCTGGCAGGGGTAAGGCACAAATCTTCGCAATACCTACTCAACACCCTGGAGGTGGAAGGAGAATATTTGCCAAAATTTACCGACCTACAGAGCTATGTAAATATTAAACTGGGTCCTGCTGATAATCCTGACAAAACGACTTTGGGTATACTGGGTGCCTATGCTCGCAATCGCTACCTGATAGAACCTACCAGTAGAGAAACTGAATTTGGCACCTTTACCAGGTCATTAAAGCTATTTGTGGGCTTTGAAGGCAGAGAGTTGCTAGAATATGACACCTATCAGGGTGGCCTTAAATTGACTCATGCCATCAATGACCGTTGGATAACAAAATTAATCACATCGGGTGTAGTGGCTTATGAGCGTGAATTTACTGAAGTAGAGGGGGGCTATCGACTGTGTGATGTAGATAAAAACGTAGGATCTGCGACTTTTAACGAATGTATCGTTACGCGTGGAATTGGCACAAACTACGATTATGGTAGAAATACCCTAAACGCCAACATCGTAAACATTGAAAATAGAAACGAAATTCAGCTCAATGATAAAAATGATTTGGAATTTGGGATTGGCTATGCTTACCAGGATATAGATGATCAGCTGAGTGAATATGCATTTGTTGACTCAGCGAATTTTGTTTTGGAGGAGTCGATAAATCGTACAGAAGCTAAAAATCGTATTACTTCTGCTTATTACACAGCCTATGTACAGAATACAACCCGTATAAGAAAGAACATCACCACAACTTACGGTACACGCCTAAATTATTGGGACCTGAATAATCAATTACTGATAAGCCCGCGGGTGCAATTCTCAATACAACCTGACTGGGTAAGAGATGTTGTGCTAAAAGCAGCGGTAGGTTTTTACCAACAACAACCATTTTATAGAGAGTTGAGAGATTTTAATGGTAACCTCAATAAAGATTTAAAGGCTCAAAAGTCGCTGCACGTCATCGGAGGTTTAGACTATAATTTTAGATGGTGGAACAGGCCCTTTAAATTTTTAGGGGAGGTGTATTACAAAAAGGTGTATGATGTAATTCCTTACGATATAGATAATGTAAAAGTAAGGTATTACGCTAATAACAATGCTGAAGCTTTTGCTACCGGGATAGATTTAAGAGTGAGTGGTGAATTTATAGAAGACACACAATCCTGGTTTAGTCTGGGCATACTCAACGTGAGGGAAAATGTAGAAGGCGATGGTAGAGGCTATATCAGGCGACCCACCGATCAGAGGGTGAATGTAGGCATATTTTTCCAGGACCATCTACCAAACAACCCGACTTTCAGAGTAAATTTAAGTCTATTGTTTGGAAGTGGATTGCCTTTTGGTCCGCCCAACGATTTTGACAATAGAAACGTATTTAATGGTGACAGCTATAGGAGGGTAGATATTGGTTTTGCCAAACAGTTTTATTTAAATAAAGAAAAATATGGTAAAGAAAGGTGGGTTTTACTCACTGCTGAGATACTAAACTTATTAGGTACAAGTAATCCTATTTCCTTTACCTGGATAACCGATGTAACTGATACTCAGATAGCTGTGCCCAATTCATTATCGGCAAGATTTTTGAATGTTAAACTTTCTGTAAAAATTTAATCAAAACGAATGAAAACTCCTTTTAGAAACCTAAGCCTGGCGATAGTCGCTGGCCTGTTGCTTTTTTCTTGCTCTCAGAGAACTGTTACCCGAGTAGACCCTGACCAACAAATAGATTTGAGTGGCAGATGGAATGATGTTGATTCCAAGAAAGTGGCTAATAAGACTGTACAGCAATTTCTAAATAGCCCGAGATACGAATCATACGCTGCGGAAAATGGCAAAACACCGGCTATTATTGTAGGATATATCAATAACAAAACCAGTGAGCATATAGACTCAGACAACTTTATCAAAAAATTTGAGCTTGAGATTTTTAACTCTGGCCTGGCCGACCTGGTAGAATCTCGTGAGTTCAGAGAAAGAATCAGAGAAGAAAGAGCTGATCAGCAAGAATTTTCTTCACCGGAAACTACGGCTCAATGGGGCAAAGAGTATGGAGCAGATCTTATGCTTTTTGGTACAATGACCTCTGAAACCGACACCTACAACAAAGAAAAGGTCGTTAACTATATCGTTACGCTATATTTGACTGACCTGGAGACCAACAAAAGAGTATGGTATGGTCAGGAAGAAATCAAAAAGTTTATAGAAAACTAATCCAGGGTTATTTTCTCAAATACTATGGCATTTAATTATAAGCCTCTGATAATCATTGGCTTATTTTCTCTTACGTCATGTGCTACTTACTACGAAATGAATCGTGAGTTTAACGTGGCATTTGAACAAGGCAATCTGGAGCAAGCTGAGCAAGTCCTGGTGAAGAATAAAAAAGTCGCTAAGGGTAAAGAGCGGTTTCTCTACCTTGTGAATAGAGGTGTGGTATTATCGATGCTGGGCCGGTTTGAAGAAAGCAATGATTACTTCGAGCAGGCTTACATCTATACGGAAGATTACCAAACCAATTACTTACATGAGGCTGCCTCTTATCTCACTAATCCTACGGCTGTAGCCTACAAAGGTGAAGATCATGAGCGTTTACTATTGCTTTATTACAAGGCGATAAATTTTCTGCAGTTAGGTATGTATAATGAGGCACTTGTTGAGTGTAAAAGGCTTAATATCAGATTGCAACAATTGAGCGACAAGTACCGGTCAGATAATAAGTATAAGGAAGATGCCTTTATTCATAACCTGATGGGGATCATTTATGATGCTCAGAAAGATTATAACAACGCCTTTATAGCTTATAGAAATGCATACGAGATTTATGAAAATTCCTATACAGCGTTATTTTCTCTTGACGCACCTCAACAATTAAAAGAGGATATTTTACGTACCGCTTATCTCACGGGTTTCTATGAAGAGTATGATAAGTTTAAATCAGAATTTGGTATGACCGAATACAAATACACCCCTGTGGATGGTTCTTTGGTCTTTTTCTGGAACAACGGCTTAGGGCCATATAAAAGCGAATGGAGCATAAATTTTGCTGTAATTGAAAGTGAGGGAGGGGTTTTTAATTTCACAAACGATGAGTATGATTTCACATTTCCTTTTTCAGTACCTGTCAGTGATAATCCTGAAGATCATAGCAAGTTAACCGACCTGGATGTGTTTAGGGTAGCATTCCCTAAGTATGTGGAAAGAAGCAAGTATTATACAGGTGCTGAGTTGATTGTAAATGATAGAACGCATCAGGTTGAGTTAGCCGAAGACATTAATCAAATAGCCTTTAAAACATTGAGAGAGAGGATGTTGTTAGAGTTTGGCAAGTCATTACTACGCGTTGCGCTTAAAAAGGCAGCAGAAAATCAGGTCGAAAAAGAAAGTGAAGGGTTGGCTTTGGCTGTGAGTTTTTTAAATGCACTTACTGAAAAAGCTGACACCAGAAACTGGCAGACCCTGCCCCACAGTATTTACTATACACGCGCACCTTTACAAGCTGGTGATAATACCGTGTTATTAACACTTGATAAGGTAGGAGAACAGAAAAACGAAACAAGAACTTTTGACTTTACCATAGATACAGGGCAAACTGCCTTTAAGGCATTTTACTCTTTAGAGTACAAACACAGGGCTTATTGATCACCCAAAATGCGGGGTATTAAATAACTTTAGAAGCAAAAACTTGCGATAACGGCCTAAAAACTGTTTATTCGGGGTTTTATAAAATTGAATAGAATTAGTAACCAATAAAACAAGAAGAAAAATGAGGAAAGTGAGTTTATTTTTTATTGCATTATTTGCTGTATTGAGTGTAAATGTTGCAAACGCTCAAGACGAAGATTATCTAACAGATGAGAATCTTAGAAGATATGCAATAATGATGGAGGCGGTTGATGCAATGAAAGCTGAGATCAGCGTTTCATTGAATTCAATGATTAAGAATCAGGAAGGTATAGATGGAAACAGATATAAAGAACTTTCTAGTGGAAACGGTGAGCCAGCTACAGAATTTGAAGAAAAATTCATGAGCAACCTTAACAATATGGTTGAAGAAAGAAAAGCGGCTATCGGAGACGTGATCAAGATTTTAGCTACTAAAATGTTACCTGACGGTGGAAAAGCATACAACGCGATTAAAAGCGCTGTAGCTTCTGATGAAGAAGTTCAGGCAAGATACGAAGAGATTCTAGCGCAAATTCAACTAGAAGACGAAGACGCTTAATTGAAGTCGAAATAGAAATAATGAAAGCTCCGGATGATTTCGGAGCTTTTTTTATGACCCTCTGGCAATATCAGCTGCTTGAAAATATCGCTTTTTTAATTTTATCACTATCTTTAGTAAATTTTAAAGGATAGAAATGTTTTCAGAAAACGAAATAGCCACGATCATAGAGATTCCTGAAGTACATGTCGCTACGGTTGAGGTTAAGGCAGACTTCATCGCCAATGAGGCAAATTTTTTAGAAATCAGTGATCACGACTTTTTATCACTTGTTATGATGGCGCCAACAGTCGGCATGGCTCTTGCTAATGGAAGCATAAGCTTATTTGAAGAGCTGGCATTAAACAAAATGGCCCGCAAGATGTCTAAGGGTGGCTTTTTTATGAAAGTAGACCCGGTGGCACATGGCATGAAGTTCCTCATAAAGAATTTCGAGGCCTGGGAAATGAAATTTTACGAGGTCATTAAGATTTCGATGGAGCACACATTTAGTTTAGAAGACCTGAAAAAAGAAAAAGATCATTCCAAAGGTTTTGCCTATGCTGTGATGAATGTGCCTTACATGTTTGTTCGTTTTCTATCTTCATTCTTTTTACACGATGATTCTGACATAGTAGATGAGCGTGCTATATCGGAGGTTGAGTTTAAAAAAATACAGGATATTGGTCATAAGCTAGGCTTAGATGAATACCCCATATTCAAATCTTTTTGCCAAACCTTTGAGATGAAGTAGTTGTTTTTACAACTTTTACAATACTATTTTTTAAAATTGCCTGTTTATTGAGCAATGCACAAAAGGGCAGCTATATCTTATTTTTTCATAACGGGCTTTTTCATACTATTTGCCTTTCAAAGCGCCTATGCGCAAGATGAGGAGAAGGTTACGATACCTCTGAATCATTTTTATGCAGAACCTACCAATTCCGGTGGTTTACGAGCCCTTATAAGCAAACTGCATTTTAGCTTTAGCCCAGGCTACGGACGCACTTTTTACAGTCAGGATCTGTCAGATTTTGCCATTTTACAACCTCAAAACAGCGGACCGGTTATCTTTTCTAAAGATAGAAACATCAGTGGGGGCAATATATCGTCTGCTTATAGGTACTGGTTCAACGATGTAGTAGCAGATTCCAGTGTGAGCTTTAATCCGGCTAGTGATTTTTTGGTTAATAGCGATACAGCTGATATAAAATATAAAGCACCGGGCACAAGTATTCCACTCACAGGCAGTATACATGTGGAATTTGATCGCTATAAAATAGGAGGGGGTTTTATTTTTGAATATCACAGACCGGGCACTTTTGCGCCCAATATGTTTGAAGATGAGCTAAGCACTTTTGACCCTGATTTTGGAAGCACATTCTATAAAAAATACTTTGTTTTGTTGGGAGCTAAGGTGTATCGCTATTATGAATATGTACTTGCTGTAGATGCGCAGATAGGAGCTTTTAACCTCACCAAAAAATTTAATAAGGATGTTATTCAGAAAGGTATTTACTTCAATATAGGAGCCACTATAGAGCGCGAAATGTCTGAGTATTTTAGTTTGTTCGTGAGGCCTTCATTCGATTTTAAGAATTTTACAGTCAATATGCCGGAAACTGATTTATCGGTAAATACCTCAATGAATGCCTTTTACGTATCATTTGGGTTTATATATCGCATACCGAAGCTCAGGAAGTGTTTTCTCAAAAGTTGCACCACACAGATCAATCACCAGCACGGCAATAAAGTATATAGAAGCCGTGTGCACCCATTTTATAAATGGCAAAATCCACATCACGGACAGAATTATCCTAACTTGATAAAGTACAAGCGAAAGAATAAGAAGAAATTTAACGCTTACTAAAAAAAGCACTGCTTTACTGCATAATATCAGCCTTCGAGAAAGTGCCTTTAGGGCTCATGAGGCCCACTTATCTGAGTCACCTGTACAACCATCGATTTATATTGTCTAAATAGTGCTAAATCTTAATTATACATTGTTAATTGAGGCTTGAATTGTGTAAATTCGCCTTAATTTTTACATAACACAGGAATTAAAGAAAATTCATGGCAGAAGGAGCAAATGAGAACATCATCCCGATTAATATAGAGGATGAGATGCGTGGAGCTTACATAGATTATTCTATGTCTGTAATTATCTCCAGGGCCTTACCAGACGTGAGAGATGGTTTGAAGCCCGTTCATCGCAGAATCCTATTTGGGATGCTGGAACTTGGCGTTAATTATAATAAGTCTTATAAAAAATCGGCAAGAATTGTCGGTGAGGTTTTAGGTAAGTATCACCCACACGGTGATACCGCTGTATACGACACCATGGTACGTATGGCCCAGGATTGGTCCCTGCGTTATCCACTGGTTGACGGACAAGGTAACTTTGGTTCTATTGACGGTGACTCACCGGCAGCCATGCGTTACACCGAGGCGCGACTCAAGCGAATAGCCGATGAGCTACTCACAGATATCAACAAAAACACCGTTGATTTTAGCCCTAACTTCGATGATTCATTAAAGGAGCCTACAGTTCTTCCCGGCAAGCTACCAAACCTTCTGCTCAATGGTGCTTCCGGTATTGCGGTAGGTATGGCTACAAACATGGCGCCTCATAACCTTACTGAAGTGGCCAATGGTATCGCAGCTTATATTGATAATAACGACATCACCATACCTGAATTGATGGAGTATGTTACTGCTCCTGACTTCCCGACAGGTGCTACAATCTATGGTTACACTGGTGTAAAAGAAGCTTTTGAAACCGGCCGTGGTCGAGTTTTGATGCGTGCTAAAGCCGAATTTGAAACAACCAGCACGGGTCGTGAGCAAATTATCGTTACCGAAATACCATATATGGTAAATAAGGCCAGCATGATTGAAAAAACTGCTGCCCTTGTAAATGAGAAAAAAATAGACGGTATCTCAGACATCAGAGACGAATCTGATAGAAACGGTTTAAGAATCGTTTATGATCTGAAAAAAGATGCCATTCCAAATATTGTACTTAACCACCTGTATAAGTACACACAACTACAGTCTTCTTTTGGTGTAAACAACATTGCACTTGTAAAAGGTAGACCTGTACAACTCAACCTTAAGGATATGATCAAGCATTATGTTGATCATAGGCATGAGGTAGTAATCAGAAGAACTGAATATGAGCTCCAGGAGGCGCAGAAGCGTGCGCATATCCTTGAAGGGTATTTGATCGCGCTAGACAACCTCGATGAGGTGATTGACCTAATCAGAAAAGCCAAAGATCCTGATACTGCGAAAGCTGGCTTGATTGAGAAGTTTGATTTATCAGAAATTCAGGCCAAGGCTATCCTCGAAATGAGGTTACAGCGTCTTACCGGTCTTGAAAGAGATAAAATACAAACTGAGTATGACGAGGTAATGAAGCTGATCAAAGAGCTTGAGTACATCCTCGAAAACGAAGACAGAAGAATGGAAATCATCAAAGAAGAGCTCCTTGAAGTAAAAGAGCGCTATGGTGATGACCGAAGAACAGAAATTGTACACAGTGCGGACGATCTTACTTATGAAGATATGATCCCTAATGATGAAATGGTAATTACTATTTCTCACCAGGGGTATATCAAGAGATCGCCACTAACCGAATATAGAACACAAGGCAGGGGAGGTGTAGGCTCTCGTGGTGTAAGCACCAAAGATGATGACTTTACCGAGCACCTGTTTATAGCCAAGGCACACAACTACCTACTGATATTCACAGAATATGGTAAAGTGTTCTGGAAGAAAGTATACGGCATACCAGAAGGTAGCAAAACATCTAAAGGACGTGCCATCCAGAATTTAATAAATATTGAGACTGGTGACAAAGTACGTGCCGTAATCAATGTAGAGAGTCTGACTGACGAAGAGTATGTGAATAACAACTTCGTGATGATGTGTACTGAAAGCGGTACCATTAAAAAGACAGCCCTTGAAGCCTACAGCAGACCAAGACAAAATGGTATCAATGCGATCACAGTGAAAGATGGAGATCGTTTATTGGAAGCTAAGCTTACTAACGGTGATAACCACGTGGTAATTGCTAAACGTATGGGTAAAGCCATTCACTTCCATGAGTCAGATGTAAGAAGCATGGGCCGTACTGCGTCTGGTGTAAGAGGTGTAACACTGGAAAGTGAGGAAGATAAGGTAGTTGGTATGGTCATTGTAGACCGTGAAGGGGCTAACTTACTGGTTGTAAGTGAGAACGGTTACGGAAAACGCTCATTGGTAGAAGACTACCGAATCACTAAAAGAGGTGGTAAAGGAGTAAAAACCATCAACGTTACAGACAAAACTGGCAAGCTAGTTGCTATTAAAGAAGTAATTGATTCTGATGACCTGATGATTATCAACCGATCTGGCATCACAATCAGATTAGCTGTTGAAGATCTGAGAGTTATGGGTAGAGCCACTCAGGGTGTGAGATTGATTAAACTCAACGACACCGACATAATTTCTTCGGTAGAAAAAATAGAAAAGATAAAAACTGAAGACGAGGAGCTAGACGAAAATGAGTCTACTGAGACAAACGAAGATTCTGAGACTTCAGGAGATTCAAAAGAATAATTTATTAAATTGAACACAACTAAATAATACACATATCAAATTATGAAAAAATTAATTTTAATAGTTGCTATATGTTCGCTGGCAGGTGCTGGTTATGGGCAAAAGAAACCTAAGATTAATCAGGCTGAGAAAGCAAGAACAGATGGAGAATTGGCAGAAGCCAAGCAAATCGTGGACGAAGCAATCGAACACGAAAAAACTAAAGACGATGGAAAAACCTGGTATTACAGAGGTTTAGTTTACGCTACTTTAGATACCACTAGCAACCCGGAATTTCAAAACTTAGCTGATAATCCGTTGGAAACCGCTATGGAAGCTTTCGCGAAAGCAGACGAAATCGATCCTGAAGGTAACAAGTACTACATCACAAATGATGCTGGACTACCTGTACTTAAAGATCAGCAGCTTAACGTACTTTGGGGACATTACCTTAACCAGGGTGTAGAAGCTTACCAAAGCGAAAACACTGAGGATGCGGTGAAGTATTTCACTAAAACGCAGGTAATACAGCCTAAAGATACTACAGGTTACATCTACGCTGGTTTGGCAGCACAGTCTGGTAAAGATTACGAGACAGCCGCTAAAAACTATTACGTATTGATCGATGACCTTGATTATCACAGCAAAGACATCTATAACTCTTTAATTTACATCGAAGGAAGCGTAAATAAAGACGATGAAGCAGCATTAGCTATCGTAAGAAAAGCTAAGGAGCAGTTTCCTGACAATATCGATTTCGCAAAAACAGAAATCAACACTTTGATCAGAATGGACAAAGTAGATGAAGCTAAAGCTGAGATCGAAGGCGCTATCGAAAAAGAGCCGGACAACCCTGAATTATATTTCACTTTAGGTGTAATGTACGAAGAGCTTGATAACAAAGAGAAAGCTCAGGACGCTTACCAACAGGCGATCGATGCTGATCCTGATTTCTACAATGCAGTGTTTAACCTTGCGGTACTTAACTACAACGTAGCTGTAGACCTAATCAAGGAGAAAAACAACCTGGGTATTTCTCAGGCGGATCAGAAAAAAGCTAAAGAAATGCAGAAAACTATCGATGCTAAGCTTAAAGCAGCAGTTCCTCACTGGGAGAAAGCGAATGAGCTTCAGCCAAACGATAGAACTACACTTGAGACTTTACAGTACATCTACAACCAGCTTGGTATGGATGAGAAATTAGTAAAAGTTTCTAAGCAGTTAAAAACAATGGACGGAGAGCAATAAGCAAAACCGTTTGAAAATAAATGGAAGAGGGGCCGGCTGAAAAGTTTGCCCCTTTTTTTAAACCAAAATTTCAATAATATGAAAAGCTACATTATACTTTTAATAGCCACGTTGAGTATCGTGGCTTGTAACACGAAAGAGGCTCAAAATGAGAATAATGAAGAAGTTGCAGCCTCAACAGAGCCCGTACAGAATATAAATCCTGTAAAGGTAGATAAGGAAGGCTTAAAGAAACTTATGGCCGAGAATCCTGATGTTCAGCTTGTAGACGTAAGAACTGTGAACGAAACTGATCTTGGTCATATAGAAGGTGCACTTATTGGCATGGACTTTCTATCCGGTGAGTTTAAAAACAGAATGAACTCCATAGATAAGGAAAAGCCTGTGGTCGTTTACTGTGCTAAAGGTGGTAGAAGTGCCAAAGCTGCGCAAGAGTTGGTCGATAATGGCTACACGGTAGTCTATGATTATTCCGGAGGATACACGGATTGGTCAGCAGATCAATAACCTCTCTTGATGTCGACAAATAATGGAGATGATCGATCTCCGTTTCTAATAGACTTAAGGACCTGTGAGAAACTTTCTTGCAGGTCTTTTTTATTGGTTTTACTGGCGTGATGTGGTGTAACTAAAAGATTAGGTGTAGACCAAAACGCATGAGAAGAGGGTAGTGGCTCTTCATGAAAAACATCCAGAACAGCACCTCGCAATTGACTTTTGTTTAATGCACTGAGTAAATCCAAGTCCACCACGGACTCTCCTCGACCCACATTGATAAACAATGCCCCGGTACACTTCGAGAAAAATAGTCGATTAAATATGGCGGTGGTTTCAGAGGTTAGGGGTAAAGCATTGATGATAATGTCATAAGCCTCCAGATTACTAAGTGCAGACAAGGCTACTGTTTGGTGTTTGATTGAAGTACCCGAGCGGTTGACACATACCAACTGCTTGACCATTGGTGCCAGACTATCCGCGATAGCACCACCAATAGTGCCGGTGCCAAACACCAATACTTTCTGCTCATATAAATCTCCAATTTGTAGCGGTTCCCATGAGTTCTTTTGCTGGTTTTTAAGGGATTGATTAATGGCCTTAAGGTCATTTAAAATATAGGCCAGGCAATACTCAGCCATACGCTTGCCCATATTACCAGCCGTGCGTGTTAGCAAGACATTGGGATTGAGATCCTTTCTTTGCACGAAACCATCGACCCCCGCACCAAAACTATGAATCCATTTTATACCTGATATATCTACATGGTCGCTCACGGTAAATGCAGCCAGCGCATTGTGTTGGTTTATGTTTTTAGCTAACTCATCTTCCGATTCATACACCGTGCAGGTAAGTCCTGGTACAGCCAGAGATTCTACTATTGATTTAAAATCATTGGCCAGTCTGCCGATAGATGCAAATTGTGTGCTTTCAAGGATATGCTCCATATCAGATTTTAAAGCTTTACTTTAAGGTAATTGTAAGTTGATCAAAGATAGCCACTTATGGTTGGTATTTTAAAGTGCAAGTTTGAACGATGTAAGAAATAGATGTAAAAAGCATTGAGTAGATTCTGTTCAAAAAATTCCACGCAGGAGGCATATATTTATACAGTTCATCTTTAAACTAGCTGCGTTTTGAGCACGTTACGACCGATTT
>NZ_SMMD01000899.1 GCF_009711475.1 Fulvivirga aurantia | reverse complement strand
ATACGAATAGTTTTCAAAACAGTTACGTATAGGTGATGTTTACAAGATATTGTATAAATTAAATGCATGGAAATTTTCAACTCTTATACGGCAGTTATTACGATTTCGGTAATCATAATAATGTCTTATTTTTTCAATATCATCTCAGAGAAGACCAACATACCGAGCGTACTGCTGCTCATTGTAAGTGGTGTACTCATTAAGCTTGGGCTCAATTATTTTGAGATATCTACAGGTGGAGTGCTGTTTGATGTTTTAGAGATTCTCGGCATCATCGGGCTTATCATGATAGTGCTGGAGGCGTCTTTAGATCTGGAGCTATCTAAAGAGAAGTGGCCGCTCATTTGGAAGAGCTTTACAGTTGCCCTATTGTCATTATTAGTGTGTTCCATTGCGATTGCCTTTTTACTCAATGCAATTCTCATCGATAATTTTGTGGTTGCTTTGGTATATGCCTTACCATTATCAATCATGAGTAGCGCTATCGTGATACCGAGTGTGGGAGAGTTGGAGGAAGATAAAAGGGAGTTTATGGTCTATGAAAGTACCTTCTCCGACATATTAGGTATCATGTACTTTTATTTCCTTATTGGTAATGTAGATAATAATGATGTGAATGCAGTGGTGTGGGATGTCGTTTCAAACATTTTTATTACCATCGTTTTATCTGTATTGATTAGTTATGCCTTGGTGTTGATATTCCAAAGAGTAAGAACACAAGTAAAGCTTTTTCTGCTGATAGCCGTTTTGCTGTTACTCTACTCAATAGGTAAACTGTTTCACCTATCCTCGCTTATTATTATTCTCATATTTGGATTAGTGATCAACAACCATAAGATCTTCTTTAGAGGCTTTCTCAAAAATTGGATTCATATACCATCCCTTAAAAGTATTCTTCACAATTTCCACCTTATCACTATCGAATCTGCGTTTGTGGTGCGTACTTTCTTCTTTGTTATTTTCGGTATTACAATCGAGCTAAGTTCCTTGCTTAATAAACGAGATGCACTTATTAGTTTGGCTATTGTGGTGGCTTTATTTGGAATCAGAAGTATATTCTTACGCATATTTAGAGGTAAAAACATTGCTCCCGAAATACTCATAGCTCCACGAGGTCTTATTACGATTCTCTTATTCTTTGCGATACCCGCAAGCCTTCAGGTAGAGTTTAATTCTGGTATATTACTTTATACAATTCTGATTACAAGTCTTGTGATGGCACTGGCACTAATTCTTAAGGGTAAGCATATCGAGCCAGTTGACGCTGTGCAAGCCGCTTATTGGAAGGAGATTGATAAAGAGATAGAATCTATCCCTGAGTCAGACAAAAACAAGACGATTGAAGAGAAGATTGTTGAAGAAGGTGATGTTGAGGAGGAAAGTGAAAAAGACAACGCCTGACAGGATCTGAGCCAGGCGCTGACTAAAAGAACGCTTTAATTTTCACTTAAATTTTGCTTTTGGTGCGCTCAATTTTCTTTTGTAGCTCGCTCACATCTGCGTAAAAATCTGATTGCTTGGTGAGCATCATGCTTTTTACATAGTGATTAACTGCTTTGTCATAGATCTTATTGATATTGAAGTAATCCCCGGCAACTTCGTGAGCAAAGGCGTTTTCTTTAATTTCTAAAGACCGGTCAAGCCAGCTTTTAGCTTCGGCAAGGTTTACCTTTTTCTGAATACACATTTTTGCTGCTTTTGCATAAGATTCCCAGTCGTCTGGAGCGGCCTTTTCAATTACAGCCCGAGCCTTGGTGGTAGTTTTGTCGATAGCCTGTGCAGCAATGGTGCAAAATACCATTGCCAAAGCCATGAGCATGGTTTTAAATGTTGTCGTTTTCATGATTAAGAGTTTTTTGACGTTGTTATTTATTTTGATAACACGTCATTTACCATAGTCATGCCAACATACAGAGAGTAGTAAAATGTGTGTTTATGACGATTAAATGCTGATTTCTAATTGCGTTAAAGCAATTTGGGTGACATGATTTGTAACACTTTATGTTCAAAATCGAGCAGAGAAAAGTGGTTAATCAACTTTTAACGGCTGCTTTACTTTTAATGCTGTCAATAATTTTAGGGGCATGGTCTCTTGAGTTTTCTATAAACCACTTATTTGTTTTATAGCCGCCACAAACTACACCAGCTAAATAAACATTCTCAGCATTGCTTTCATTGGTTTTGTCATCATAAAGTGGGGTTTTCATCTCGTCTTCTTTAAAGCCAACACCCATCGACTCGAGGAGGTCAAAATTTGGTTTATAGCCAGTCATGGCTAGCACAAAATCATTTTCTAAGGTAAGAGGTCCATCGGGAGTTTCTATTTCTACTTCATATTTTCTGATGGCTGTTATTTCACTATTAAAATGCGCTTTTATAGAGCCCTCTTTTATTCTGTTTTCTATGTCAGGTTTTACCCAATATTTTACTGTATCCAACAGTGCCGGCTCTCGCACGACCATAGTTACATCTGCACCCTTTCGGTAAGTTTCTAAGGCTACATCAACCGCTGAGTTGGCAGCGCCTACAACTATGATTTTTTGTCCAAAATAAGGGTGAGGTTCGTCATAGTAATGTTTTACTTTAGGCAGGTCTTCACCAGGTACGTTCATCATATAAGGAATATCATAAAAGCCGGTAGCCACAACTATAGCCCTCGATTGATAGCTGGATTTCTCGGTGTTTATAACAAAATCAGAATCATCTTTCTCTACGCCAAGTACTCTCTCATATAATTTCAGACTAAGCTCCCAACTCGAAGCCACTCTTCTGTAGTACTCCAAGGCTTCAAAACGCGTGGGTTTACTGCCGTGAGAAATAAATGGTACATCTCCTATTTCCAGTCGGTCAGAAGTAGAGAAAAAGGTCATGTTTAGCGGATAATTGTAAATAGAATTCACAAGACATCCTTTGTCAATGATCAAATAGCTTAAACCTGCCTTTTTGGCCTCTATGCCACAAGCCAGTCCGATCGGACCTGCTCCTATGATGATGAGATCGTATTTCATTTTGTGTTTACTACTGTAGTGTAACTTACTAAGGGTCTAGGTTTAAAAAAGTTTGTAACCATTTATAAAAACTAAAGTAATACCTATAACAACAACAAAAAAGGTTAATAAACGCTCAAAATAAATAGGCAAACTATGCGTTTGGAAAGCGGCTTGAGGGCCGCTTTTTTTGTTTCCCACCTACCTGATCTATTCCTTGAGCTTTCTATTTTCCATTCAATAGTATTATATTGTACGCATGATCAAAATCAGACCAGGAAAGTTTAGAGAGCTCGAAACCATTCTGGATTTTCAAATGAAAATGGCAGAAGAAACTGAAGGCATAAAGTTGGATAGAGACACCTTATTTAGTGGAATAGAAGCGGTATTTGAAGACCCCGGTAAGGGCCATTATTACATGGCTGTAAATGAAAATGATGAGGCCATTGCTTGCTTGCTTACTACTCCTGAGTGGAGTGAGTGGAGAAATGGCACCGTGCTTTGGATACAATCTGTTTATGTAGAAAAAGAATACAGAGGTCAAGGTGTTTTTAAGCAGATGTATCAGTATTTGCAGAAAATGGTGAATGAAGATGACGAATATATGGGCTTAAGATTGTATGTAGAGGTTGAAAATGTAGCCGCTCAAAAGGTCTACAAAGGATTGGGTATGAAAGACGATCATTACCAGTTCTTCGAATGGATGAAAAACTTCTAACAAACCATAAACAAAATGAAAAAACTCCTTTTTGGGCTGGTATTGACACTAGCCGTATCTTCAGTACAAGCTCAGGTTATTTGGTTTAACAATATGCAGGTTGCCAAAGCCTTAGCCATCGAAAAAGATCAATTAATACTTATGGATTTCTGGGCCTCCTGGTGTGGCCCGTGTAAGACGATGGACAAAGAAATGTGGAGCAAAGAAGAGTTGAAGGAGTTGTCAGAACGGTTTGTGCCGTTTAAAGTAGATGTTGACTTTAATAGAGAACTCGCCATGCAATATAACGCTTCCAGCATTCCAAAGGTGGTAATCATAACTGTCTCTGGTGAGGTTGTGTGGGAACAGACGGGATATAGCAGTGCTTCTCCTTATAAGAAAATACTAGCTCAACTTCCGAAGAATCTCAATGGATTAAATAAGAAGTTGCTACAGTATGAAGAAGATGAAAACTACTATGAGATTGGGCTCGCCTATCAGGAAGCGGGTAGAGACCTGAAAAATGACATTGGGTCAGAGTTGCTGAGATTAAGTAGTAGCTATTTTAAAAAAGCCGAAAAGAAAGCAGACGATGAACATGTGGTGGCAATGGCATCTATGCATCGATTGCTAAATGAGGTTTATGATGGTAAACATAAAAAAGCCATGAAAAAAGTGGCTAAAGTAGAAATCGGAGACAATGCTGAGCTTAATGATTTCAAAAACTTTATAACGGCATTTTGTTATAAGTGTGAGGGAGACGAGAAAAATTATCTGGAAGCTAAGAAAAGCGTGAAGGATGAGAGCTACCAATCACTTTTAACAAATGAAGATAATCAATAAACATATTAGCCATGGCTTAGTAATTCTGGCCATGGCTTTTTTCACACCAGTATCAGCACAATCTTTTGAAGTCGACAAAATTCCTACCGATAATGGTGAAGTAGAGATTACATTTATAGGTCATGGCTCCATTATGATTTCATATAATGATCAGGTAATACATGTCGACCCATCAAGCAGGGAGGCTGATTATAGCCAACTACCAGATGCCGATGTGATTTTGATCACCCACCACCATGGAGACCATTGTGACCCTAAAGCCTATCAAGAGGTAAATCAGGAGGAGGCAATCACCTTTCTTACGCAGTTGGCAAAAGATAAATTAGGCCAGGGAGAAGTGATAAAAAATAACGAAAGCGTGAGTTATGGCTGGATTTCCATAGACGCAATTCCTGCTTATAATTTAGTCCATAAAAGAGATAATGGAGAGTTTTTCCACCCTAAAGGCTGTTGTAATAGCTACATACTCACAATAGATGGTCTTAGGATTTTTATTGGAGGGGATACCGAAAATACACCGGAAATGAAGGCTTTGAATGATATCGATGTTGCCTTTCTTCCTATGAATTTACCTTATACAATGACTCCGGAAATGGTTGCTGATGCCGCCAAGGCATTTAAACCAAAGGTGCTTTATCCATACCACTATGGCAGCACCGATACCGGTGAGCTGGTTGAGTTGATGAAAGATGAAAAAGCCGTTGAGGTAAGAGTGCGGAAGATGTAAAAAGCTACTCTATGACTTCAACTTTTTGTCGTAGCTCATCTTGCTTTTCGTAAAGCACCTGTTTGGCTATGTTTCTATACATGTTCATTTCGAGATTTTCCATGATATTATTCTTCTCTACGAAATGCATGACTTTATCCACATGATCTCTCTGTATGTGTTTCACAAAAGCAGGTTTTAGCAATAGTGGGTCAAAAGCTTCTATTTTTATATTCTTATAAGCGCTGTCAAAAATTTCTTCAGGAGCTGAGAGATTATTTTTTTTTACATCTCTGTAAGCAGCCATTACTTCATTTTTATCAACCTCTTCAAGCCCTGCAATCAGTTGCTCGATAGTAATGCCTTCACTATCTGCAATCATCACAACTTCATCTATCTTGCGATTGACTGTATCACGTACTATTGATATCTTACTCTCGACTTTTTTAGGAATAAAGACCGAATACTCACCTTTGACTATGGCCTTGGCGGTCATTTCCGGAATGACTTTTTTATATGCGTAAAATGCCGCTGCTAAAACTGCTACCAATACAAGCGATGTTATTATCAATATCTTTTTCATGATTAGTCAGCTATTTCAACAATCATTTCTACCTCAACTGCGATATTTGAAGGCAAAGATACTTTGCCCACTGCGGCTCTGGCATGCTTTCCTTTTTCGCCAAAAACCTCAACTAATAGGTCGGAGCACCCATTAATGACCTTCGGTTGATCGTAAAAATCGGGAGTACAATTTACCATACCTTTTACTTTTACGATTCGCGTTACTTTGCTCAGGTCGCCTATTTCTGCCTTTAGAGAAGAAAGTAATGCAATCGCAGCATTTCTAGAGGCTTCATATCCTTCTTCTACGGTGAGGTCTTTTCCTAGTTTACCTTTTATATAAGTTCCGTCAGCTTTGGCAGGCCCGTGACCCTCCAAAAATACCAGGTTGCCTGTGCGTACGGCCTTTACATAATTCGCCACAGGTTTGGCGGGTGTAAAAAGAGCTATACCCAACGCCTCCAATTTTTCTTCAGGAGTTTGAGCATTTACTAAAAAAGGCACGAGTAGAAAAGCAATCAACAAAATTGGTTTCATGGTAACGGGGTTTGGTTATCTAAAAATCTTAATTTTAGTTGGTTAAAACAATAGCTATAACAATGAAACAGCGATGTGGTTGGGCCGAAGGCCAGTTTGATGCATACATAAAATACCACGATGAAGAATGGGGGGTGCCAGTGCATGATGATAAGACACATTTTGAGTTTTTGATTCTGGAAGGGGCTCAGGCAGGCCTTAGCTGGGCTACGGTTTTAAAGAAGCGTGAAGGCTACCGAGAAGCGTTTGCCAGTTTTGATTTTAACAAAGTGGCTAATTATTCTGAAAAGAAAATACAGGAGCTTATTACGTTTGATGGAATAATAAAGAATAAGTTGAAAATAAGATCGGCCGTAACCAATGCACAATGCTTTATCGAAGTGCAGAAAGAGTTTGGGTCTTTTGATGAATATATCTGGTCTTTCGTGGGAGGTGAACCTATCGTAAATCAGCGAAAAACCATGGCAGATGTACCTGCTACCTCTCCAGAATCGGATGCGTTGAGCAAAGACTTAAAAAAGCGAGGGTTTAAATTTGTAGGCAGCACAATTATATATGCTCACATGCAAGCTTGTGGCCTTGTCAACGACCACACCACCGATTGTTTTCGGTATAAAGAATGTATTGGTTTAAAATAATGATTCCATCCCGAGTGGAGATGGAATCATTGTTCTTCAAAGCCGGGAAGTTCTTTCCATTTTTCAGACTCGGCAATTTCTACTCATGCTTGTGGTAGACCTTCGCCACTATCCTCCAGCCATTATCAAATTTTGAAAGAGACAGATAGTCTGTATAAACATGCTTGCCATCTTTATGCAGCTCGATTTTAACAGCGGCCGCATTGCCGGTTACGTCTACATAATCAAACTTGTGCTCCCATTTGTTGTCTTCGGCCTTAAACTCGGGGCTACTCTTTCTTTTTTCTACACCACTTGCCCAGGTATCGATTGGGTATTTGCTTATTTCTGTGCCTTTAGGCGAATAGATAGCAAAGTCCTCATGAAAGGTTTTGCGCATAGCTTCTGGATTTAATTCATTAAACGCACCATGCACATATCCTTTTTCGATTACTTCTTTGATTTTTTCGACATCTGACTGTGCCATGGCTACTCCGGAGACTAGCACACCTAGCATAATCATCACAACTTGATAAGACTTTTTCATAATAGTTTGAGTTTTGGTTTAGTACGCTAAACGTAGAAAAAGCCGATGAGGTTTGTGGCTGATCTGCTATAAGTTAAGCACCAACTGCTTTCTGGGAATTCTTATCACATAAATGCCTGCAAACTCATCCTCAATTACCAACGGATATGTGTAGATCATTTCTTCACCATCTCTTTGCACATTGTCAGATAACGGAGCACCGTTGGTGAGGGAGTATTCATAAGCCTCAAAAATTTCCCAATCTTTCTTTTTTTCAACAGAGTCGCCCTTTTCAATAATATATAAGTCGGTTTTAAGGGTTTTTTGCAAGCTATCGTTGCCAGACAGGTATTGTCGATGTATCTCTTTGCCCAGCTCAAATGTTTTGGCCACGATGTCTTCTTCCTGCACTTTTTTGATTTCGCGGTCTTTCATTTCTTGTTGCAAAGATTTGCGCTGCTCATCGGAGATACTACCCCCACATGAGGCGAGTAAAAGCAGGCAAAGCAGCATATATACATTTGATTTCATAGAAATAGATTTTGCTTCCCGTAAAAGTACAAACTTTAGCAGATAGAATTTTCTGAGATACAAACATGTCATCCCTATTTGTTAATTTTGTTGAATAATCGAACACCTATGATCGAAAAACTAGAAGAAATTAAACATCGCTTTGAAGAGGTCGGACAACTCATCGTACAGCCGGATGCTATGGCTGACATGAAAAAATACTCCCAGTTGAGCAAGGAGTATAAAGACCTTGAAAAGGTTGTTGGCAAATACGAAGAATACAAAGAGGTGTTATCAAATATTGATAACGCCAAAGAAGTAATAAAAACCGAGAAAGACGAAGAGTTTAGGGACATGGCTAAAATGGAGCTTGATGAGCTTCAGCCTAAAAAAGAAGACCTTGAGGAAGAGCTTAAGCAAATGCTAATCCCTAAAGATCCTAATGATCACAAAGAAGCTATTCTTGAAATCAGAGCAGGAACTGGTGGTGATGAGGCGGCTATTTTTGCTGGTGATTTATTTAGAATGTATCAGCGTTTTTGTGAGAAAAACGGCCTTAAACTTAATGTATTAGACCTTACCGAAGGTACCAGTGGAGGTTATAAAGAAATTGTAAGTACCGTAACGGGCGATGAGCCTTATGGCACACTTAAATTTGAATCAGGTGTGCATCGGGTACAGCGCGTACCTCAAACTGAAACGCAAGGGCGTGTGCATACATCAGCAGCTACGGTAGCGGTTTTACCAGAAATGGATGAAGTAGATGTTGAAATCGACATGAATGATGTGCGTAAAGATACTTTCTGCTCATCAGGCCCTGGTGGTCAGTCGGTAAACACAACATATTCTGCTGTGCGTTTGACGCACGAGCCAACCGGTTTGGTGGTTTCTTGTCAGGATCAGAAATCTCAGATTAAAAACTTTGAAAAAGCATTAAAGGTACTTCGTTCAAGGATTTATGAGATTGAGTTGGCCAAACACAATGCAGAAGTAGGCGCGCAAAGAAAGTCTATGGTAGGTAGTGGCGACCGCTCAGATAAAATCAGGACTTACAACTATCCTCAAAGCCGTGTCACAGACCATAGAATCAATTACAGCCAGCATAACCTACCCGATGTAATGGATGGTGAAATCGGAGAATTTATTGAGAAACTCAGAATTGCTGAGAATGCTCAAAAAATGGAAGATTAAGCTATAGATAATCGTAAAAAATAATTCTTTATAAGGCTTGTGACTTTTTGTTTGACTAGCGTCTAATCTGCACAAACAAGAAAATAGTCATTCAAACATGAAAGTCACAAGTTTATTATTTGCTGTCCTACTGGTAATTGCCAGCTGTGGGGAGAGCATAGAGAAAAAAGAAAATATTGCCCTTAAAGAAGAAATTGGTAAGCTAAAAGCTGAAAATGATTCGTTAAGGTCTGGCGAGCTTAAGCTTCAGGCATCCCTGGCCGAGTCTGAAAAATTCCTGAAAGAGATTGAGCAAAACCTCGCAAGTGTAGATGAAAACAAAACTATGCTTGCCAAACTCAGTGGTGAAAACCAAGAGCAGGAAGATGTGCAGGCCGATATCAAAAACCATATCGAGAAAATTAAGGAGCTCATGGAAAACAGTAAGCTCAAAGTAATTTCTCTTGATAAATCACTCACTAAGTTGCGAAAAGAGTCTGGCGATAAAAGTGCGGAGATATTAGCCTTAGACAACCAGGTAAAAGCTATGGTTGATAACCTAATTGCTAAAGACAAAGAGATTGAAGCGCTTGACAGTGAGCTGGAAAGTGTAGAAAATATGTATGAGTTAGAATTAGAAAACTCTGCAGAACTTACTGCTATCCTTAACAGAGCATACTATTTAGTAGCTAGCTCAAAAGATTTAGAAGCTCAAGGTATAATTACTAAAGAAGGTGGTTTTATCGGCTTAGGTAAAGTAAAAGTGATCAATGCGAATGCACCGGATTCACTTTTTGTGCAAGTTGAGAAGAACAAAATCGAAGAAGTAATGATCAATGCTAAAAAAGCAACGATTATCACCAACCATCCAGCTGATTCTTATACGATCGAGGGAGAAGGAAAAGCTGAAAAACTATTAATTACAAACCAAGAGTTGTTCTGGAAAGAAGGTAACTATCTGGTAATTGCGATTGAGAAGTAAAATTAAAGAGGCCGTCTCAAAAGGTGAGTGTTACAACTTTTGAGACAGCCTCTTTTTTATTTGCCTACATTCTAGGGGCTATTTGATATCTTTACGTCAAATAATTTTTATCTCATGAGCGTTCCTAGTCTGTGAAATACCTAATTTTCATACTGTCTGTTTTTGCCGTTCTGGCAATGGCCTGTGAGCCTGAGGAAGAAAAACTTACTTTCGACAGTAGCGCTTCACTGAGGTTTTCTACTGACACCGTACTGTTTGATACCGTTTTCACCTCACAACAAAGCATTACCAAACGGCTTAGAGTTTATAATGACAATGAAAAGGCTGTCAATATTTCTGACATAAACATCGCCAACGGTACCAGCTCATCTTACAAAGTCTATGTAAATGGTAAAGCGGCTACTCAGTTTGAAGACATCACTCTTTTTGGAAAAGATAGCTTACTCATTTTGGTAGAGGTCACTATCGATCCGATGGATGAAAATCTACCTTTTATAGTAACTGATGAACTAAGGTTTAATACCAATGGAAACCTACAAGACATAAAGCTGGTGGCCTGGGGACAGGATGCAGTATTCTTGAACGGAGAAGTATTGGCGTGCAACACCACCTGGACGGCAGATCGGCCTTATGTAATTTTTAATTCTGTGTTAGTTGATAGCCTTTGTAACCTTACTGTTGAGGCGGGAGCTAAAATTTACTCTCACAAGGGCTCATTTATTTTGGTAGAAGGAACTTTAGAGGTTCGTGGAACAGCAGAAGAGCGGGTCGCAATCACCAACGATCGCTTCGATGCTACTTTTGAAAATGCACCAGGACAATGGGGAGGTATCATTTTCTTACAAGGCAGTAAAGACAATATCATCGAGTACGCTGACATTAGAAATGCCGAATTTGGGGTCTACTTAGGCACACCCGATGATGATAAGTCATACGATCTTATTATCGGCAATAGCAGAATTGAAAACATGGGAGGCAGCGAAACTTTCATGGGTAATATCATCAATGTTACGCCTGGGTACGGCATATTGTCGGTAAGCTCCGATTTATATGCCTATAATACATTGGTCAACAATTGCGCGATCAACGTAGTGGGTAACTATGCAGGAGGCAACTACAGATATGAAAACTGCACCTTTGTCAATTTTTCTTTTGATTTTTTCAGGGAGGATCCTGCCGTTGTATTAGCAGACAACATTCAGTTAGGCGATAATTCAGTGCTTGTAGATGACCTTCAAGTCAATATGATAAATACGATTATCTGGGGAAGCCTGAGAGATGAGCTCACCATAAGTGGCACCGGCCAAACTCAGTTTGATGTCAATATTTCTCACAGCTTATTAAAAACAACTGATCAGCAGCTTAATACAGCCAGTAATATTCTCAATGAAGACCCGGAGTTCGTTGCTACAAGACTCTATGATTACCAACTTGATACACTTTCCCCAGCTAAAGATGCTGGTAGGTTTATCAATCTAAATACAGATTTGGAAGGAAACATGAGAGATAGTCTACCGGATTTGGGAGCTTTTGAAAGAATAGAAAACTAATGATGTGATATGAAGGCCTTTCAAAGAGAAATTAAAATCAACGCCAAGCCAAGAGGGTTTCATCTTATAACAGATGAAGTTCTTTCTGCATTGCCTGAAATTAAAGAAATCAATACTGGTCAGCTGCAAATATTCATCAAACATACATCGGCAAGTCTTACCGTCAACGAAAATGCAGACCCAACGGTGCGAGAAGATTTTGAGTCTCATGTAAACGTAATGGTGCCGGAAAATGCTCACTATTACAAACACACATTAGAAGGTGCTGATGACATGCCTGCTCATATCAAAGCATCTCTTATGGGTGCAAGTGTTCAGCTTCCCATTACCAATGGCAGACTCAACCTGGGTACCTGGCAAGGAGTTTACCTTTGCGAACATAGAAATTACGGAGGTGATAGAAAGCTGGTAATTACTGTCATGGGCGTCTAGTTAAACTATTGCAATTGTTGCTGGTTTTATTTACATGAGTAACAAGATAGTTTGGTTTAAAAACGACCTCAGGTTAAAGGATAATGAGATGCTATTCCGAGCCTGTAAAAGTGCAGGGAAGGTATTGCCACTTTATATTTTCGACCCCAGACAATTTAGGAAGTTAGCATCCCTCGACTTCTGCAAGACGGGTGGCCTTAAGACAAAATTTCTTATAGAATCGGTGGCAGAGCTAAGGAAATCATTAAAGTCAAACGGAGCCGATCTTGTTGTACGCATTGGCAAACCCGAGGAGATAATACCAGAGCTTGTTGCAAAGGCTCAGGTAAAGTCAGTTTATTTATCGAAAGAAGTTACCCATGAAGAGCTACAGGTAATTGATAATTTGGAAAATGCCCTCAACAATCAATGCGTGATTCTGGAGCAATTTTGGCAAAGCACGCTACTACACGAAGAGGACGTGCCCTGGCCGATCAACCATGTGCCTCAGGTTTTTACCGATTTTAGAAAAGAGTCAGAAAAAGAAACAGAAGTAAGAGAAGAGTTCCCAAAACCCGAAGGGATTGATTACTTGTCGGTTGTTGATGCTGGAGACATTCCTGAAGCAGAGGATTTAGGCATTAAGACAGAAAAATCAGACAAGAGAGGGGTGTTAAAATTTGTGGGCGGTGAAAAAGCTGCCTGGAAAAGATTAAAAGACTATTTCTGGCAAAAAGATAAGCTAAGTGTTTATAAAGAAACGCGCAACGGTCTGCTAGGAGCAGACTACTCTTCGAAGCTATCGCCCTGGTTGGCCGTAGGAGCCATTTCTGCAAAGTCAATCTATTTTGAAATCAAACGATACGAAGAGGAGAGGAAGAAAAACCAGTCGACTTACTGGCTGTACTTTGAGTTGTTGTGGAGGGATTTTTACAAGTACATGGCTAAGCAGAACGGGGCCGCTATGTTTAATAAAAATGGCTTTGCAGGCAGTCCTCCTGAAAATAATGACGACTTCGATTCTTTCGAAAATTGGAAAAAGGGGGAAACAGGTGAGGCATTTATTGATGCCAATATGAAGGAGTTGCTACTCACAGGCTACATGTCAAACAGAGGGCGACAGATAGTAGCCAGCTACCTCATCTACAATTTAAAAGTAAACTGGACCTGGGGGGCAGCATGGTTTGAGAATAGACTGATCGATTATGACCCATGTAGTAATTGGTTAAATTGGGCATACATCGCAGGGGTGGGTAATGATCCCAGACAGGGCCGACAGTTTAATGTAGAAAGTCAGCAGCAACGACACGACCCAAAAGGGGAATATATTGATTACTGGTTGTGATTAGTAAACCCTAACTAGACGATAGTAGTCAGACATTGTGATTCTAAAAGCCTCGCGTTCGTCTAGTGTATTCAACACAGGTGTTTGTTCTCCATTTACCATAACTACAAAATTTTTATCCAGTAGCAACTGCTCATAAATTTGAGAGGCAAACTCAAGCATCGACTGATGGTTAAAAGCTGAAAGCTCAAATGTTAAATCTGAATCCTTTACGGTAACAGAGATGACTTCTTCATTATCTAATATGTCATTAGGCTCTACCAGCAAATAGGCTTCATCCTTCATATAGTTGATCACAATGGCCAGGTTAAGCACAGGAGTTTCTTGCGTTGTTACCCGATCTTCATACCTAAACAAATTAAACTTAGCAGCTTTATTTTCTTCAAAATCGTACTCAGACTGTCTTATGTTTTTGAAAAAAAGCTCTGTATCATCACCAGTTTTGTAAGTAAACTTGTTGCGATCAACCTTTTTGTCGCTATCCATCTTACAACCCGAGGCAACTATTATAAGTGTGAGAAAGATGTACTTCATTATTCTGTATAATATACTCTTTTTACCCGCTGACTAACTCCGGTGAGGATTTCATAGGGGATTGTATTTATAAACCCTGCAACTTCTGAGATGGTTATATTTTTACCAAAAATCTCCACTTCGTCACCCTCAGCCACATCGGGAACATCCGTTACATCCACCATGGTCATGTCCATACATACGTTGCCGAGCACTGGTGCTTTTCTACCATTTATAAAAACAAAGCCCTTTCCATTACTAAAGGCACGGCTAAATCCATCAGCATAGCCAATGGCTATTGTCGCGACAAGGGTGTTTCTATTCACCACCCCTTTGCGGCTGTAACCCACTGTATCCCCAGGCTTAAGCTCGTTGATCTGAGAGACGATGGTTTTAAGACTGCTTATCGGCTGAAGTTTATTTTGCCATCGATCATTTACCTCTACGCCATATAAGCCAATGCCCAGCCTCACCATATCTAAGTGATACTCCGGAAACCTGATGATACCCGGGGAATTGGCAAGGTGCCTTAAAGTTTTCAACTGAAGCTGATCGATTATATCATCGCTGTATGACAGAAACTGTTTTGCTTGTTGGTGAGAATAGTCGTTGTGGGTCTCTTCATCGGCCCCGGCAAGGTGACTAAAGATCGACTCAATTTTTATGTTTTTGTTTGCTTTTAGTAAGGCGATAAGCGCTTCTTTTTCCTCATCCTTAAATCCTAAGCGATGCATGCCGGTATCCAATTTTAAATGAATGGCCGCCTCCTTTCCATCTAAGA
>NZ_SMMD01000507.1 GCF_009711475.1 Fulvivirga aurantia | reverse complement strand
ACATCGTTATTTAAAGCAATTTTTTCCTCATAAGGCATTGTAGCCAATTTTATGAGAGAGCGCTTTTCTTCCGGAGATAAAGAGTTGAAAGATGGATCTTCCATCTCGACAGCGAAACCCAAATATTTAGAAAGCTTTAACAAAAACTGAAGGTGAAAATTTTGAAAATGATCAGTGAGATGATCAAAAAATATGATTGAGGTTTTGATAAAATCAAAAAGGTCATTTACCTCTCCCTCTTCTTTAATGCTTTTGTACATTATTTCGGCCAAAAAAATAGCCATAGCAGATTTTTGAATCTGACTGTTGACAGAGGAATATGGCTCACTGCATTTAATTTCTGAAATTCGATTTATGTCTTTATTGGGATGATGGTAAACGACTAAATCAAGTAGTGTAAGCGGTTGGTACAAAGCAATTTTATTACGTGCCCTGCGACTTCTCACCCCATTGACTATATAGGTTTGCAAGCCAAATTTAGCAGTAAAAATTTTTGCAATGATCGAGGTGTCTCCGTATTTGAAATATTTAAAGACTATAGCTGGAGTCTTATGTAGCATTATTTAATAACCGCAATTTTACCCACAAATGTTTCTTCTCCATCCTCGCTGGAGCTGAAAACAAGATATACACCTGTTGCAGCCCGATTGCCATTGTAATCTCTAACTCTCCATGTGGCTGTACCTCCATTCGCTTTGGTTTTCCAAATGAGCTTACCACTTACATCTGTAATCCGAACATCTACATCAGATGCCAAACCACTTATGCCAACAGTTCCATTGAAGTTTTCTCTTACCGGATTGGGAAATATCTCAACGTTAGTATGTTCATCGCCCGATTCTGTTGCTGTACTTCTCCACGAGACCATGCCTTGAGGTGTTGCAAAAAACACCTCCCCGGTAGTCGGCTCAATCTCTATATCGATAATTTGATTTGACGGAAGGGGGCTGTTGTCGATATTAAAAAATCGTAATTGATTATCTGCCTGTTCATCGAATAGCCAGACACCCCTATTTGTACCGATCCACTTTCTATTGCCACCATCAATTTCAATATCCGTGATTTCCTCGTCTCTAAGTAATTGTCGGTTTTCAAAAATAGGCTCTACAGCATCTACACTTCCGTTGAAGACGCCTGAAGTGTTAGTAAACACTGAAACTCCAACGTCAGTACCTACCCAAACTAAGCCTTCCTTATCAATGGTTAATGAGTTTACAATATCACTTGGCAGACCCCCACTGTTGATGTTTGATGTCAGATACCTTGTATCTCCAGTATCTGGATCAAAGACCAAAATACCTCCACCATTATCTTGGTCTATAATCAACCAAAGTGCACTATTTACGATGATAAAATCAATAGCAAAAGATGCTACACTTGTGGGGATAGAGTAACTCTGCCATTGCGAATCTGCTGATAATTGATGAACCTGATTAGAACCATAGTTTAATACCCAAAGACTATTATTTATACTTTCAATAGCAGAGATTTTTACATTTCTATCAGGTGGATTTGTGTTTATTAGTGGACTATTTGTTTCATCAAAAACCTGAAAATCGTTTTGATTGATCTCAAGTAAACCATAACCAAAAGAGGCTAGATAGATTTTGCTATTAACACGGGCAACATCTACAATATCATTAAACTCAGGGATTTTATTTTCTTCCTGTTCTTCTCCGAAACTACTCCAGGTAGCGTCAGAAAATGTATAGAACTCTCCTGCTCTACCTGTGGCGACTCCTACTGAAAAACCACCTGCTACCGCGTAAATTTGTCCATCTATGTACTGAAGTCTAAACACATCATTGCTTGAAGGACCACTAGGCAAATAACTATCGAAACTGCCTGTAAAATTTGATACTAACCCTCGGTTTAGTGACCCTACCCATAATGAACCTTCTCCATCTAATAATGCTTCTGTAAATTCGGAATTAGAATACTCAGGAATCGTTATAAGTGTGGGTGAAAGGTCATCCTGAAGTCTATAGACCTCACCAGCCGTAACTATGATGGGTTCGTTCTGGATTTTAAAAGACTTGAAATCAGTATTCACTAATATTCCTTCCTCCTTCCAAGTACCGTTACCATAGCTATAAAGACCATTATCATCTATACCGGCTATTACTTTATTATTGACTGTGGCGATTACAGAAATTTCAACTGCAGGAATACTATCACTCATGTTGTACCTACGCCAACTTCTGTAGTCTACCAGATTTATGTTCTGAGTAATATTGGCGGCCAATACGCCTTGAGCAGTAGCAATAAACAGGCTGTCGTTGTAAATAGTACTTTGCGAAACTTTTAATTCCTGAGGTATGCTGTCTGCATCCAAGCCTAATTGCCGGTAAGTTTCTTTTACTTCCCTTTTATTCAAATCGAATTTAAGCACACCGTAATCTGTACTGATGAAAGCAACATCTTCAACAAAATTAAAATGGTTGACCTTTCTAGATCCCTGTATTTGAGTGTTTGATGAAAAATCAAAATTTTGGATCGTTCGCCCATCATTGTAATCAACGAGATCTATGTTCCCGGACTCATAACCCAAAAATAGCGTATTGATATCTTGCTTATACGCTAAAGCGGAAACGGTTCCTTTTTGTAGACCGTCTAGCGCGGTGACCTTTGAAATGCTGTTGTCAGACTTATCGAAAATAAATATGCCATTTTTTCCAGCAGCAAAAACGACATCTTCAGCATTGGCAATGTGGTTTACCTGGTTAAAAGAAAAATGGGTGCGCCAGGTTCCTATTGGTATATCTCCTTGTGTAAATCCAAGTGTTGAAATAAATACCAGAACAATGGCAGAAAAGAATTTACACCCTTTCATTTAGGTTCTTTTCTACTTTTCATCCCTTCCACAAAACTCTGTCTGCTTCGGGCTTCATACTCTTGTTTTTCGCCAACGAGCACGGTACTATCATCCTCAGTCAGTCTGTATGAGAAAGAGGCGAGCTCTCCGGATTTAGCGCAAATTGCGTGCACCTTAGTTACAAACTCGGCTACTGCCAGTAAGTTAGGCATCGGACCAAAAGGCTTTCCTTCAAAATCCATATCAAGCCCTGCAACGATCACACGTTTGCCATTATTGGCTAGTTTATTACATACAGAGACAATTTCGGCATCAAAAAACTGGGCCTCATCTACGCCTACCACGTCACAATCTCCTGCCAAAAGCAAAATATCATTGGCAAAGCTTACTGCAGTTGATCTTATAGAGTTTTCGTTATGAGAGACCACATTATCTTCATGGTATCGGTTATCGATAACCGGCTTAAATATTTCGACTTTCTGTTTCGCAATAATCGATCTATTGAGCCGTCTGATGAGCTCTTCGGTTTTACCTGAAAACATACACCCACAGATAACCTCTATCCAACCTGCTTTTGTCGCTTTTCCGAAATGTGGTTCTATAAACATTCTTCAAAAA
>NZ_SMMD01000617.1 GCF_009711475.1 Fulvivirga aurantia | reverse complement strand
ATTAGCTACTTTTGCACTTTAAAAATAGCACGGAAAAGCGCAGTATGGATAATATTAGGAATTTCTGCATCATCGCACACATCGACCACGGTAAGAGTACTTTGGCTGATAGACTCTTGCAATTTACAGGTACCGTTACCGAGAGAGAAATGCAAGAACAGTTGCTCGATGACATGGATCTTGAAAGAGAGAGAGGTATAACTATTAAGAGTCATGCAATCCAGATGGATTATAAGCATGAAGGGAAAGACTATATATTCAACCTTATAGATACACCAGGCCACGTAGACTTTTCTTACGAGGTGTCCCGATCTATAGCGGCATGCGAAGGCGCATTATTGATTGTGGATGCTGCTCAGGGAATAGAAGCACAAACTATTTCTAATCTATACCTGGCACTAGAGCATGACTTAGAAATTATACCGGTGCTTAACAAAATAGATTTGCCGAGTGCCATGCCGGAAGTTGTTTCCGATGAGATTGTAAATCTAATTGGTTGCGACCCGGATGATATAATCAAAGCTAGTGCAAAAGAAGGAATTGGTATAGATGACATCCTAGAAGCTATTGTAAATAGAGTGCCAGCTCCTAAAGGTAATACAGAAGAGCCATTGCAGGCTATGATCTTCGATTCTGTTTTTAATCCATTCAGAGGTATTGAAGTCTACTTTAGAGTATTCAATGGAGCGATAAATAAAGGCGATAAAGTAAAATTTGTTAATACAGGTAAAACCTACGAAGCCGATGAAATTGGTGTACTAAAGCTCAAGCAGCAACCCAAGAACACCATCAGTGCTGGTAATGTCGGCTACCTGATTTCAGGTATAAAAGTAGCCAAGGAAGTAAAAGTGGGAGATACCATCACACATTCCAGCAGACCATGTGCGAAAGCTGTTCAGGGCTTTGAGAATGTGAAACCTATGGTATTTGCAGGTATCTATCCTGTGGAAACTAGTGAGTTTGAAGAGTTAAGAGCCTCTATGGAAAAACTTCAACTCAATGACGCTTCACTGGTTTGGGAGCCTGAGACTTCAGCAGCACTTGGATTTGGCTTTAGATGTGGATTTCTGGGCATGTTGCACATGGAAATTGTGCAGGAGCGATTAGAGCGCGAGTTTGATATGACTGTGATCACAACTGTTCCTTCGGTGCAGTTCCACGCGGTCCAATCAGATGGCTCGGTGAGAAATATCAATGCACCTTCTGAGATGCCAGAGCCCAACTCCATTTCACACATGGAAGAGCCATTTATCAGAGCTCAGATCATTACAAAAGATGAGTTTGTGGGCAATATTATTGGCCTCTGTATGGATAAACGTGGTGTCATCAAAAACCAGGTTTACCTTACTCCCGAGCGTGTAGAGCTAACGTTTGAGTTGCCTTTGGGCGAAATTGTATTTGACTTTTTCGATAAACTCAAAACGTTATCAAGAGGTTACGCTTCGCTCGATTATGAGCTTATTGGCTTTAGGCAATCAAACCTTGTAAAACTTGACATCATGCTTAATGGCGAGAAAGTGGATGCTTTATCTGCCATCGTTCATAGAGATAAAGCCTACGAGTGGGGTAAGAGATTGTGTGAAAAATTAAGAGAGCTGATCCCAAGGCAAATGTTTGAAATAGCCATACAAGCCTCAATAGGTACTAAGATCATCGCCAGGGAAACAGTAAAGGCAATGAGAAAAAACGTATTGGCAAAATGCTATGGTGGTGATATTAGCCGTAAGAGAAAATTACTGGAAAAGCAGAAAAAAGGTAAAAAGAGGATGCGACAAGTAGGTAATGTTGAAATACCACAAGAAGCATTTATGGCCGTTCTTAAACTTGATTAACTTATAAAACACAATGTCTGACTCCTCGAAGATTCTTGATGGGCGCAAGGTAGCCAATGAAATTAAGGATGAAATTGCAACTGAAGTAGAACAGTTAAAATCTAGAAATGGTAAGGTACCTCACCTTGCCGCTATACTTGTAGGAGACGATGGAGCGAGTCATACATATGTTAATAATAAAATAAAAGCCTGCAAACGAGTGGGCTTTGAATATACACTTCTAAACTTCCCTGGTACGATCAGTGAGTCTAAGCTCATGACAGAAATTGACAGGATCAATAATGATGAAGATATTGATGGGCTGATTGTGCAATTACCTTTACCAGATCATATTTCTGCGGCTAAGGTTACGGAGAAAATTCTTCCTGAGAAAGATGTGGATGGCTTCACTAACCAAAATTATGGACGTATAACCAGCAAAAATCCTGGGTTAATGCCAGCAACTCCATATGGAATGGTAGAGCTGTTAAAAAGGTATAAAGTTGAGATCAAAGGTGCCCACTGTGTGATGGTGGGCAATAGTCGCACGGTAGGGGCACCAATGAGTACAATAATGGCCTACCACGAATTTGCTACAGTAACTGTTTGTCATATTCATACCAAAGATTTAGCTAATCACACCAAACAAGCCGATATATTGATCGTAGCTGCCGGAAAACCTGAGCTCATCACTGCCGATATGATCAAAGACGGAGCGGTGGTGGTAGATGTAGGTATTACACGTATCGATGCTGATAATGAAAAGGGCTACGAGCTAAAAGGCGATGTTAAATTTGATGAAGTTTCTCAAAAGGCAAAATTAATCACCCCAGTTCCTGGCGGGGTAGGACCCATGACTATTGCCTCATTGTTGTTGAATACCCTAAAAGCCTATAAAAATCGCATAGCGGCTATATAGCTTGATTGCTTCTTACGTTAGTCCTTCATATGTTTATAAATATGAAGCAAGCGTTTGTATTTTTCCTATTGGCTATAGTTCCGTTATTCTGCTTTTCACAACAAAAGCTTAGTACCAAATCAAAAAAGGCCACAGAGCTTTATTATGAAGCTGATAATTATTGGGTGCGCGGTCAATATACCGCTGCTTATGAGATCCTACAGACTGCTGTAGACAAAGACAAAAACTTCTTAGAAGCTTATTTTAGGTTAGGGGTAATCGACAAGTCAAGGGGAAATACTTCCGAGGCAGAAAAATACTTACAAAAAACACTAGAACTCAAACCTGACCATGCCGGAGCTAATTTTGAGCTCGGGGAGCTTTATATTCAGATAGGCAAATATCAAAAATCTATAGAGGCCACAAAAAGATACCTGGCATTAAATCCACGCAATACAGAGCGCAAAAGTCAGGCAAATCGCTTTATTACTAATGCAGAGTACGCACTGGAAAACCTGGACTCAACTAGAAAAATTTTTCCCGAGCCTTTACCTAAGCATATTAATCAATATGCCATGCAATACTTTCCGGTGATTACAGCCGACCAGAAAACTTTACTCTATACAAGAAGATTAGGTACCACTATGAACCATGACGAGGATTTGGTAGTGGCGAAAAAAGGTGAAGGTGGGAATTGGTCAGAGCCGCAGTCAATTTCAGATAATATCAACAGCTCATTTAACGAAGGGACATGTACTATTTCTGCAGATGGACGCACACTCATATTCACCTCTTGTTATGGGCGTAATGGATATGGTAGTTGTGATTTATACATGAGTAAGAAAACTGGTGATGAATGGTCTAGACCTGAAAATCTTGGACCTAAAGTCAATTCATCTGCTTGGGATTCACAACCATCATTGTCAGCAGATGGTCGTACACTATATTTTGTTTCAAACAGACCAGGTGGGGTAGGAGCCAGAGATATTTGGATTACGTCACTTGATGATAGTGAAGTCTGGGGTAAACCAACAAATCCCGGAGGTGAGATCAATACTAAGTTTGATGAAGTGTCTCCTTTCATTCACCCAAATAGTAAAACCTTATTTTTCTCAAGTAATGGCCGTAAAGGTTTTGGCGGATTTGACATTTACTTGGCAGAAAAAGTAGGCGATAATTGGGGAGAACCAGAAAATATCGGCTACCCAATTAATACAGGAGAAGATCAGGTATCCTTATTTGTTACAGCAGACGGGAAAAAAGGGTATTACTCTCATGAAAATCTTGACGACCCAAAAGTAAAAGGAGAGATTTATCAATTTGAAATTCCAGAAGACTTACAAATCGATACAAAAGCAAGATATGTAGAAGGTATAGTTTATGACATTGAAACAAATGATCCCTTAGATGCTAAAGTTGAGTTATATGATGTAAAAAAAGATCAAAGAATATCGATGGTCTACTCTGATTCTATCAATGGGAGCTATTTAATGGTATTACCTGAGGGAGAGCAATATGCATTGTATGTCAACAAACCAGGGTATTTATTTAATAGCAAGTCATTCGACCTTTCTCAAGAATTAGAGAGTGAGCAGGTTGAAATTAAAATTCCTCTACAGAAGATTACCTTAGGTGGTAAAGCTGTTTTAGAAAACATCTTTTTTGAGTTTGATAGCTATGAGATTAAAGCTGAATCTAAAACAGAACTAAATAAGGTGGTCTCCTTCTTGAAAGATAATAAAGACATACAAATTCAAATAGCCGGACACACCGATAGTAAGGGAGATGAGGGATACAATCAGAATTTGTCAGAAAAACGTGCTAGAGCAGTTTATCATTATTTAATTGAAGCGGGTGCTTCAGCAACCCAGCTAGAATACCGCGGTTATGGAGACAAAAAACCTCTATTCGACAACTCAAAAGAGGAAGGTCGACAACGAAATAGAAGAATCGAATTCGAAATCATC
>NZ_SMMD01000934.1 GCF_009711475.1 Fulvivirga aurantia | reverse complement strand
ATAAACCGATTTTAATCAATGTAAATGGGCGATAGCAGCTAATTATTGATATATTAGCGGCTTGTTTAACCGACAGTACTTTTATTTATGGAAGAATACGTAGTTGACTTTGCTAACTGGATATGGGGTTACCCGCTGCTCGTACTCTTACTTGGTGGTGGCATATTTTTCATGCTCTATTCGCAATTTCTTCCATTTAAATATTTTGGTCATGCCATAAATGTACTACGCGGTAAATATGATAACCCGGAAGAAAAGGGTGAAATAAATCATTATCAGGCCCTTGCAACTCACCTGGCCTCGACTGTAGGCATGGGAAATATTGCAGGTGTTGCCATTGCCATCGCCACTGGTGGCCCGGGAGCAATTTTCTGGATGTGGGTAAGTGCTTTTGCAGGAATTTCTACAAAGTTTTTTACGTGTACACTTTCTATCATGTATCGTGGTAAAGATGAAGACGGACAAGTGCACGGTGGGCCTATGCATGTGATCAAAGAAGGACTGGGAAAAAAGTGGCTACCACTAGCCTACCTGTTTTGCTTTTTTGGTCTTATTGGTTGTCTTCCGATTTTTCAGGCCAACCAGCTTACACAGGTTATAAGAGACGTACTCATTATACCTAACGGAATGGGAGATCAGTTTTGGTCAGTGGCTGGTTATGACATAAGACACACAGATTTATATGTAGGCCTGTTTTTAACTGTGCTGGTAGGTATAGTTATTTTTGGCGGCCTTAAAAGAATTGCCAATGTAGCCAGTAAGATGGTTCCGCTTATGATAGTCATTTACTTTACAGCGGTAATTATCATCTTACTGATGAACATAACAGAAGTACCTGAAATGCTTGGATTCATCGTTTCAGATGCCTTTACAGGCAAATCGGTAGCCGGAGGTGTAATTGGTGCTGTAATCGTTACAGGAGCACGTAGAGCTGCCTTCTCAAATGAAGCAGGAATAGGTACAGCGCCTATCGCTCACGGAGCTGCAAAAACCGATGAGCCCGTAAGGGAAGGACTTGTGGCAATGCTCGGTCCGGCAATTGACACCCTAATTGTATGTACACTAACTGCATTGGCCATAATGATTACCAATGTGTGGCAAACTACAGACGCAGATGGTGTAACACTTACTTCTTTAGCATTTGAATCTGCATTTCCAGGATTTGGAAATTATATACTATTGACTTGTATTTTCTTTTTTGCATCATCATCACTCTTTAGTTTTAGCTGGTATGGGTCTAGATGTATGGCATTTTTGATTGGCGAGAAACGGAAGCACTATTATAATTATATATATGTAGTTACTATCATATTTGGCTCTGTAGCTTCTCTAAGCACCATATTTAGTATGATTGATGGAGCTTTTGCACTTATGGCCATCCCAACCATGACCTCCGCCATACTATTGGCCCCTAAGGTTAAAAAAGCTGCCATAGAATATTTTGGCAAGCTTAAGGAGCAGCAGGCTTAAAAAAGGCTTAGTCAGCACTTCTTCTTTTTTATAATAATTTCTATCTTGACAAATCTCAATAGAAATTATTATGAAATACATATTCATGTAATTTCAAAAAAATTTACGCACATGAAATATGTCTTAGGATTGTTGGCTTTTGTTTTGGTTCAGGGTAGTGTTTACAGCCAGGGGTGTAGCGATGCCGGGTTTTGTTCTATGGGTGCCATGCGACCGAGCCAGGTTTATACCAAAAAGATAAATTTCAAACTTAGAGCGCTAGAGTTTAGCTACTATAAAGGAGAAACTGAACTCACCCCTACCATAAACGCAGCTACTTTAGATTTTACTTTCGGTATCAACGAAAAGACAAACCTTCAATTTAAGCTGCCCTATCAATGGGTGGATGGAAGTCTGGGAAATACTGCAGGAGTCGCAGATTTATCGTTGAGCCTGACTCGTAATATGTACTCCACCGAGAAATTTCACATCAATGGTACGCTTGGGTTTAAAATTCCAACAAACAATGGTGACCTAGATGAAGAGCTAAACAGCGAAAACCTAACTGATGGAGTGCAAACCGCTGATCTGCCGATGTACTATCAGACCAGCTTAGGGACTTTTGATCTCGTACTTGGTGGTGCTTTTATTAGTAAAGAATGGATGTTTGCGGCAGGGATCCAAACACCAATAGCACACAATAATGAAAATGATTTTCAATACGACCAGTGGCAAAATTACCCTGACCCTGCCTATCTAAGAGATTATGATTTGGCTACAAATCTTGAGAGAGGTACCGATGTCATGCTGAGGGTTGAGCGCGCTTTTCACTTCTCAAACCTTGACATAAGAGCAGGTCTGCTTCCTATTTTCAGGATATCTAAAGATGAAATTTTAGATAGAGACTCAGGAGAAAGAATAAAGCTGGAAGGCACTACAGGTATGGCGCTTACAGGATTGCTAAATGTAGCTTACCACTTTAATACTAAGCATACAACCCGACTCTTGTATGGTTTAAAAATTACAGATAGAGATGTAAACCCGGATGGGCTAACACGAGACAATGTACTTTCCCTGTCTTATGTCCTTACTTTCTAAAACATATCGGGTTTTCTTAACCCTAACATTACTTTTTGTACTACAAAGTGCCACTGCTCAACAGTGTGAAAAGCTCGATGCGCTCATTGAAGCTGGAAAACTTCTTGAAGCAGCCAGTTTAGTTAGTCAATTTGAAGCTGATAAAAGCAACTCACTGTGCTTAAACCAAATTGGAGAATATCACCTACGAAAAGGACAAACAGACAAGGCCCTTCTGTATTTCGAAAGAGCACTCGACCTGGCTAATAATGAAAGTGGAAAAGCAGAAGCACTTAACAAAATAGCTTTAGCTTCCTGGAGTGCAGGAGATAACAACAAAGCACTTAACCACATGTTGCTGGCGCTTGAAATACGAGAAAAAAGCCAACAAGATCTTGCTGCCACTTATAATGATTTTGGTCTGATTTTGAGCAATTCTGATACCGATGCCGCACTTGATAATTACCTCAAGGCACTTAAACTCTACCAGGCTGAAAAAGATGTTGACGAAGCTAAGGTGGTTCAGGTGAAATCAAACATTGCCAGTATGTACCGACAGCTGGAATTTTATGGGGATGCAATACTCAACTTTGAGGAAGCATTAAGCCTATCGCAACAGTTATACCCGACAGGTCATCCGATTCAAGGCTTTATATTTTTCGGCCTGGGTGATACTTATTTTGCCATGGGCCAGATGGAAGATGCCAGATTAGCCTATAATAATGCATTAGACACCTACCTAAAAGTCTATGAACAAAAACATCCCGATATAGCCAGAACCTATAACCGTATTGGAAACCTGATAAATAGCGAAGGTGAGTTTGAACAAGCACTCAATTTTTACCAAAAAGCACTCATAGCCAACACTTATGATTTTGAAAAAACTGGAATCGAACACAACCCTACTCACAACAATTATCTCGATGCCAATACACTGATGAACTCGCTATACTTTAAAGCACAGGCGCTTGAAGATTATCATTTTAACTTTTCGCTGGATTTTAAAGACCTGAAAATGAGCCTAAGCACGCTCTATGTCTGCGATTCGCTTATCGATGAAATCAGAAAAGTGTCTACTAATAAGCAGGATAAAATAGCCCTAGGCGCTATTTCTGACCAAGTTTATGAAAATGGCGTAAGGATTGGTTACGCTATGGCCGACCTTTCATTGAAGAAAGATGAGTACTTTGAACACGCCTTTTATTTCGCTGAGAAAAGCAAGTCTGCTGTGCTGCTACAGGCCATCTCAGATGCTTCTGCCAAAAGCTTTGCCAACATCCCTAAAAGTCAGATTGAAATAGAAAATAAGTTTAAGACTGAAATAGCATTTTACGAACAAAAACTGTCTGAACACACGGCAGATTCTGAGCAATACAGAACCTCTCTATTCGAACTGAAAAAAGAGTATGCTGCATTCGTTAAATCATTAGAAAAAGAATACCCCGAATATTACAACCTGAAATACAACATTAACATACCATCGATTGATAAACTGCAGAATCGCTTATCAGACAATACAGCACTTATAAGTTACTTTATTGCAGATGCCACCTTACGCATTTATATATTTCAAATTACCAATAAGAAACTAAAGGTTGACAACGTAAGCCAAACGGAAGACTTTGACAGGTATCTGAGTGGCTTTAGAAACAGCCTTTATTTTAAAGAAAAAGAGATTTACAAAATTACAGGAGAAGCACTCTATGATTTACTGTTTCCTTCTAAGTTGTCGAAAAGCATAGAGCATCTGGTAATAATACCGGCAGGCAGACTAGGCACTATCCCATTTGAGGCCCTACTTACTGAAAACACCAAGCAAACTGACTTTAATTATGCTGAATTACCTTACCTAATAAATGACTACTCCGTTTCTTACCAATATGCCTCTACCCTTTTTTATGTAAATGCCGGAAAATCAACCTCTGATGAAACTGATAAAGCTGCTCTACTTTGCGCACCGGTACAATTTCAGACATTACAGGACTTACCAGGTTCTGGTCAGGAAGTGGCTAGTTTGAAAACCATTTTAGAAAATAAAGGGGTAAAACCAGATGTATTGCTGGAAGCTAATGCCACCGAAACTGACTTTAAAACAAAGGAGTTGAACAAATACAACTATTTACATTTTGCCACACACGGCATTGTAGATGAGTACTCACCAGAGCTCTCTCGTATTTTTTTAAGACAAGACAATGATCAGGATAACGATGGGAATCTATATTCTGGAGAAATTTATAATTTGAATTTAAGTGCCGATTTAGTTACACTATCTGCTTGCGAAACTGGCCTGGGCAAGATATCTAAAGGGGAAGGTATTATTGGTCTATCAAGGGCGCTGGTTTACGCTGGTGCACAAAACATCATGGTTTCTTTATGGAAGGTGGCTGATAACTCCACGGCTAGCTTAATGACCAATTTCTACCAAAATATTGAGTCAGAAGATTACAGCAAGTCTCTACGACAGGCTAAAGTAGAGATGATTAAATCACAATATAGCCAGCCATTCTATTGGGCGCCATTTGTGCTAATTGGAAATTAATATGCAAAAAACAATTGTAGTTACAGGCGGTAATCGTGGCATAGGAAGAGAAATCGTACGGCAGTTGGCCAAACTCAACCACCAGGTGATCCTGGCATGTCGTAATATCAAAGACGGTGAAGAAGCCGTCAGGGAATTTGACAATACATCGAATATCGAGGTGAAAGAACTCGTGCTAACTGATCAACAAAGTATTCATGATTTTGCGAAAGATCTATACAGCAGATATGAAAAAATTGATGTACTGATCAACAATGCTGGCGTTTTTGAAGACGATGGCGTAAGTGCCAAAAACATAGATTATGGCGTACTTCAAAGTACCTGGCTTATTAATACCGTAGGACCTATTTTGCTTAGTCAAACCATTTTAAATCTTCTAAAAGGAAGTGATGAAGGGCGCATCATCAATATGAGTAGTGGTATGGGGGCTATAGCTTCTCTATCAGCTGGTGGAAGCCCGGCCTACCGTATATCGAAAGCTGCTCTAAATGCTTACACCCAAATTTTATCTGCCGATTTACATGACACAAACATAAAAGTAAACGCCATGTGCCCGGGCTGGGTAAAAACCGATATGGGCGGACATGGCGCTCACCGTAGTGTTGAAAAAGGTGCAGAAACTGCCGTTTGGCTAGCTACCGCTGAGGATATTCCAAATGGCAAGTTTCTACGGGATAAAGTGGTGATTGATTGGTAATAGTTAGATAAGGAGCATACTTGTTTATTTCTTGCTGTATTAGCTGTTCTTATTTTCATTTTTTGTCTTAACACAAAAAACGAAACAAAAAAAGTCAAGGCCATGAGGAAATAGGCTAAAATTTAATCAAAAGCCCTAAAATTCAAAAACTCATCACGCGCTGCGTGACTCTAACAATTGAATTTTTTAAGGGCTCTATCTTAAATTTCTTAACGCAATTTCATCAATGCCGCTTCCTCTCTACGTCACTTTGGTAGTTAAAATTCTGAAACAAGGTTTTCCCACTCGTTAACAAATGCATTTCAGCAAACACTCTAATCATACCTTAGAGAATCCACCGGATTCACTTTCATCGCCTTTGCTGTTTGAAAACTGATGGTTAAAAAAGACACAACTAAAATTGCTGCTGCTGCAACTAAAAATACCTGCCAAGAGATCGGCTCCTTGTAGGCAAATGTACTAAGCCACATTTCCATAAAATAGTAAGTAATGGGAATAGCAATAATGATGGCTATGCCAATCAATGAAACAAAGCTTTTAGACAGTAAGACAAATATTTGCCCTTCACTAGAGCCTAAAACCTTTCTCACACCTACTTCTTTTGTACGCTGTTGTGCGGTATAGGCCGATAGACCAAATAAACCAAGGCAACCTACCATTATGGCCAAAATCGCAAATACACCAAACAGCTGTCCAAACCTTTGCTCATTGGCATACTGCCGATTGAAGTAATCATCAAGGAAAAAGTAATTGAATGGATTGCCCGGGAAAGCTTTGTTCCATGATTCTTCCACATGACTTATTGTATTGGTTAAGTTGTTTGACTGTAGTCGCATTGAGTAAAATTCGCCTCCGTAGAGCGAGCAGTAAAAAATGATTGGGTCTTGTGTTTTTTGCAACGCCTCCTGATGATAGTCATTTACAACACCCACTACTATCGGATTCCACCTAAACGCAGGAATTGATAAAGTCGCCCCAATAGCTTCTTCGGGACTATTAAAGCCAAGTAATTCAATGGCCGATTTAGTAAGTACCACAGACGTGTCCGGATCATTGATAAACTTTTCTGAGAATACGCGACCAGCCAGAAGTTTCATTTTGAAGACATCTAGAAAATTGTGATCCATGCTGTTGAATCTGAGTGTCACACTTTCTTCTTCTCCACTACCATATGGCTTCACTCCTACTTTATACTCTCGTTTTTTACCAGGTATTGTCACAGACATGGCAACCGCCTCTATGTTCCCACTTTTACTCAACTCATTTCTAAAAACATCTACTGTAGATCTAAATTCTTCTCTATCTCTGGGAGCTACACCCGGTCTTTCTACTACCATCACCTGATCTACGTTCATACCAATATCTTTATTAAGCATAAAATCAAGCTGGTTGTAAATAATCAAAGTGCCTGCTATAAGTGCAACTGAAGCCACAAATTGAAAGATAACCAGTGATTTTCGTAGAATTATACCCTTCCCTTTTGATCGTAGCTTGCCCTTGAGCACCACTACCGGTTGAAATGAGCTTAATACAAAAGCAGGATATAAGCCAGATAGCAGAGTACCCATCAGCCACAAACCCAGTAGCAGAAGCCCAATCTGCGGACTTATAAAATCGACCAATTCAAATGAAAGACCTGAAATGCTATTGAAAAGCGGCAAAGCCAGAATTACTAGAAATACTGAAACTACCACCGCAACAAAATTGATGATTGCACTTTCTAAAAGAAATTGACGCATGAGTTGGTGCTTAATTGCACCCATGGCTTTTCTAACACCTACCTCGTTGGCTCTTTCCATTGCCTTGGCTGTGGATAGATTGATGTAGTTTACCCAGGCAATGACAATTATGAAAACGGCAATTAACATCATCGCCCAAACTGTGTTAGCATTTCCATTTGCTTCTGGTTCTTCAGCAAGCGCTGACTTTAGGTGAATGTCTGTGACAGCCTGAAGGGCCATTTCATCTCTTCTGTTAGACTCGGCTAAATCAGGAGAATATTTATTGACAAGCTCAACCAGCATGTCTTCTACTTCTTCAGGGCTGGTTTCAGGTCTCAAGCGAACGTATGTATACATGTCTTTACGTTGCCATGATTCGTTATAGCGCGCTGGGGCTTCTTCAAATCGACTGTAAAGCGTTCTGTATGAAAAAAGCACATCAAATTTGAGGTGTGTATTGGCTGGCAAATCTTTAAATACGCCTGTTACCTTACAGAGTTCATCATTAAAGTCATCATCTTTAAGCCTCAACATTTTACCGATTGGCTCCTCATCTCCGAAGTACATTTTGGCATATTTTTCGGAAATAACAGCTGTATTGGGTTCACTTAGAGCCGTGGCAGCTTCGCCTTTGAGCATTTCGTAACCAAATAGAGGCAAAAAGCTAGAGTCGGCATATAAAAATTTGCGATGTTTAAATTTTACGGACTCCCCATCAGCATCTTCATAAGTGATGATGATGTTATTTTTGTAACCCATGTTGTAGAGCCGTGCATAACTTTCAACTCCTGTGATTTCATCAAGCATGGCAGGACCGACACCTGGGTAGTTCTCGGCACTGCTTATCATCAACTCATTATTCAGGTATTGATTTAAGGTTACACGATAGAGGTTCTCGGGCTGTTTGAGGAATTGATCGTAACTCTTTTCGAAGGTTACGTATTGTACGATCAGCAAAAATGCTGCTCCACCCAGAGCAAGTCCAAGAATGTTAATTAATGAAAAAATACGGTGTTTGAGAATGCTGCGAAGTGCAATCTTTAAGTAATTTTTGACCATGGTTTGTAAGTTGTTGTTGTACCATGAAGACTTCCCGAATAATTAAAGGTTACACCAACAACTCACAAATATTTCTGGAGAGTACTAGTTAAGGAAGTACAAGGCCAAAAGATCACCAACGAAATAAGCTAAAAATGCCGCCAGGCCACCTAAAGCTAATGTTTCTAATACACCTTTGATCCATGGCTTCTCGGTGACTCTGCTCTTTAGATAGCCGATAATGATCATAGCAGAAGCCGTAGCCAGGCATGATATCATGAATAAATTATCTTGAGCAAGATCAAAAGTGGCAGCTACCACGTAAGATAAGAGTGGAATAATGCCTATCAGATTAAATGATAAGAAAGTAGCTATGGCAGTTCTTACAGGCGTTTTGTCATCCTTGGTCATTTCCAATTCCTCTTTCATCATCGTGTCGACCCAAACATCGTCATTTGATGTTATGACTTCAACAACTTGTTCTAACAATTTTCCTTCAAAGCCTTTAGCCTGATAAATCTCTCTTATTTCTTCAATTTCTTTTTCTCGCAGGTTTTCTATCTCCCAGTATTCAACCGCTTTATGTTTTTCATAATTATCACGCTCTGCTTTTACCGCAAAATAGTTACCTACTGACATAGAGAAACCATCTGCAATAAGGTTAGCAAAACCGAAAATAAGCACCCAGTAAATGGCTGCATCAGCACCTGCTGCACCAGCCACTACGGCAAATGTGGTTATAGCGCCATCTATGCCACCGTATACAAACTCAGAAATGTATCCTTTATCGAAAAACCAAAAGTTACCTTCCGCATGCAATTTATCTTCGGTCACCGCCTTCATAAATCAAGCATGCTTAAATCCCAGTTTTGACCAGTACTCGTGATGTAGCCATTTTTAATTTCTAAAGGTGACGTGATATTGTTGTGATACAACTGCCCGGTACCGAGTCCCTGATGGTTGACAACCTCTAAATCAGCGGTAAACTGACTAATTGCATTGAGCATTATGTTTGATTCTAAAGCAGAGGTCAACCACCAGCCAATGTGCATGTCATTGGCTAGTCGTATCCATTCCAATGTCGATTTAAATCCACCCAGGAGAGTTGGCTTGAGTATTATGTATGGCGGTTTAATCCTTTCTAGTAGTCTTCTTTTTTCTTCTAACTCGTAGATTCCAATCAACTCCTCATCTAATGCGATGGACACTGGTGAGGTTTTAGACAGTTGTGCCATAGAGTCGTATTGTTTTGTTTTTATCGGTTGTTCGATGGAGTGAAGGTTATAAGTGCTTAATCGCTCAAGTTTTTCCATGGCCTCTTCCGGACTAAAGGCTCCATTGGCATCTACTCGTAAAATAAGCTCGCTCTTGTAATATTTTTTGCGCACATACTCAAGTATGTCACACTCCTTATCAAAGTCTAAAGAGCCGACCTTCATCTTTATACAAGTAAAACCCTGTTCAACTTTTTGTGTGATTTGAGAAAGCATATCTTCCATATGGCCCATCCAGACCAAGCCGTTAATAGGAATTTTACCCTTTCCTTTGGAGAAATCATTATCAAAAATGGTTCTACTTCCTCCATTTAGTAGGTCAAGAAGAGCAGTTTCCAGAGCAAACCTTATGGAAGGGAATTCTCTACCGGCCAATTGGTCAGACATTGTATAAACCTCTTCTACTGAAGCTGGCAAACTATGCTTTGAGATTTCTATGGCTACAGCTTCCAACTTTTCAGAAATGTCATCTCTGTCGTCAATGCTTAAGCCCTTCAAAGGACCGGCTTCCCCCAAGCCAAAGACATGGTCGCCATTTGATACCTTAATTATGTATGTGTCCTTTTGTTTGAGTACACCGCGTGAAGTGCCTGCGCTAAACTTAAAATCGAGTACGTATTTCTGAAAAGTTAATGCTAATGCCATATATTCCTTAAAATCATAAATTGAAGGTAATTATCCACTCTTAATCAATCGTACGCGCCTATATTTGCACGATGATCGACCCAGCCGTAACTAATATAAGTCTGTCTGACTACAAATACGAATTACCAGAAGAACGAATCGCTAAATTTCCTTTAAAAAACAGGAGCGAATCGAAATTACAGTTATATGAGAAAGGCAATATCACTCATAAAAACTTTAGTGATCTCCCAGATCATATACCTGCAGGTGCTACTTTGTTTTTTAATGACACCAAAGTAATTCCTGCCAGACTTCATTTTAGAAAGGCAACCGGGGCATTGATAGAAATTTTTCTACTTGAGCCAATAAAGCCCACAAGGGACATCGCTGAAGCCATGCTTGTACAAGAATCTGCGACATGGAAATGTATGGTAGGCAACTTCAAAAAGTGGAAGGGAGATGCTGAGCTGATTATGCCGCTTGAAATAGATGGAAAAGCAGTTGATTTAATAGCCACTATTGACAATAGAGAAGAAATCGCGATCACCTTTACCTGGCCGGAGGCTCATAGGTTTGTAGACATCGTAGAGGCTGCCGGTAAGGTGCCTTTACCTCCCTATATAGACAGAGAGGTAGAAAAAGAGGATCATGATCGCTACCAGACCATTTACTCTGCCCATGAGGGAGCAGTTGCAGCACCGACTGCGGGTTTGCATTTTACAGATGAGGTCTTGGCTCAACTGAAAAGTAAGCATGTAAATCTGGACTACCTTACCTTACACGTAAGTGCCGGTACCTTTCAACCAATCAAGGAAGAAAATGCTTTGGATCACCCGATGCACTCAGAGCAGGTGGTCATTAAAACCGAAAACCTCGAGACTTTACTAAAAAGTGAAAAAGTAATTGCAGTTGGAACTACCTCTATGCGCACGCTGGAAAGTCTCTATTGGTTTGGAGTTAAAATACTGAAAGAAGGGAGCACATCTTTTCAAATATCAAAGCTTTACCCCTACGACCACACCGAAAAAGACTTACCGACCATGAAAGAGGCGGTTACCGCAGTAAAAACCTTTATGACAGAAAGTGGTGTAAGTCAAATACATGGGCATACAGAGATATTCATCTTCCCAGGCTATAAATTTCGAGTTTGTGATGGGTTGATTACAAACTATCACCTACCAGGCTCTACCCTTATTTTGCTTGTTGCTGCCTTCATTGGCGAAGATTGGAAAAAGATATATCAGGAAGCATTGGATAAAAATTATCGTTTTCTGAGCTATGGAGACAGTTCTTTACTTTTGCCTTAACTTAGGTTAACTAAAAAAGGCTGTCTCAATATTGAAACAGCCTTTTGAATTTTTTCTAAGCAGTGCTTACCTCACCCTGCCAAACTGGTTAAGATCTACAATCGCGATTTCAACGCGTCTGGCCTCTTCCTGACTCGCACTTTCTTCAGCTTCACCCTGCCCCTTAGCGATTATCCTTCTTCTCACTATACCTTTCTGATTGATGTAGTCAAGCACAGCAATGGCTCTTTTATTAGAAAGCTCTCTGTTATAGTCAGCATTACCTTCGGCAGAGGCATAACCTGAAATTTGTACTCCCAGCTCCTCATTTTGTTGAAGTATAGTCACCACCTCATCAAGTTTACCGTTATAACTGGCATCAAGCTCGCTTTTCGCTACATCGAAGTAAATTTTCACCTCTTTATCGATGATCTCAGAAGCATATTCTTTAGGCTTTTTATCAGCCATTTTCTTTTGCTTTTCAGCTTCCTCGGTTACATACATGGTAGGTAAAGAAAATATGGTCTTACCGTCTATTTCTTTTTTCTCAAACTTGCTCTCGTCACTCTCATCATAATAATATACGCGTGATGCAGCCTCCAGCTTGTCGCTCTTGGCAAACTTAACATCGTCAATAGGGTTTGCCATGTAGATAAGACCTGTGAGGTATTCAATCCCTTTTTGATCTTCAGCAGCAATAAGGTCATTCATCATGTCATAGACATCTACACTATCTGATTTTACCAATGTAGCTTCGTGCGACTGCCTCAAGTCTGTAACGGCATCTTCGTGTGTATCATAAAAGGCATTTCTAACTTCTACTTCCTGACCAACCACAACATCAAACTGCTTAATTGTTTTAAGGAGTATTTCCTGATACAACTCATAAAAATAAGTCTGACCCGGAACGTTTATATTAAGCGTATAAGGTAGAAAACCTTCTGACTCAATGATCATATCGTAGTTTTTGGCCGGAGGTAAAATGATGAGGTAGTTTCCTGTTTCCGGATCTGGCTGATATACGAAATCTAACTTCTGACCAGACTCCTTATCAATCACATAGATGGTGGTTGGTAGGGCCTTCATAGTTTCACCATCTAAAATTCTACCTTTTACCATCGTAAGCGGAATATTCGCCTCCTCTTCTGGCATTTCTATGCTATAAATATCCTGGCCGCCCTGGCCGCCTTTACGATCAGAAGAAAAGTATCCTTTACGACCATCTGCCGTCAGGTTAAAATAATTGTCATTTGCTGTTGTATTAATTGGGTAACCCATATTTTCAGGGGTTGTCCACTCTTCATTAAACAATCTCGTTACGAATATATCGCGACCACCTATTGTATTATGGCCATCAGATGTAAAAAACAATGTCCATTGGTCTGGATGAATAAATGGTGCATCTTCATTGTATTTGGTATTGACCTCAGGGCCAAGGTTAACAGGGGCTCCCCACTCTCCGTTTTCCTGCATTTTGGCCATATAAATATCTAAACCACCATAGCCATCTGGTCTGTTACTGGCAAAATAAATGGTTTTACCATCCGGAGTAAGACTTGCGGTGGTTTCAAGGTGTCTTGAGTTTATGCGATTTCCTAGCGAAGTGGGCTTAGACCAACTTGCTCCTGATTTACTGATCGAGTATAGATTTCCTGTTCCCTGAGCACCACCAATGAAAACCATCATGCGTTGCCCGTCAGCAGAAAGGCCCGCAGTACCCACATTATAGTCTGAAATAATTTCTATTGGCTGTGGCTGTGTCCAGTTGCCAGAGCTGTTGTAAGAAATATAAACTTCCTCAACAAAATCTTCATTTGACCTCGTTTTTCCTGTATTAGGTCTCAACGCTGTAAAAGCCATTACACTTTCATCAGCCGAAACTACAGGGTTATACTCTGTATATTGGGAGTTTACAACAGTACCAAAATTGTATATTTCGATATCTCTAGGGCTGTTCATCATCATACGAGCATTGCCTGCTACCTGCAATGCCCGATTTACTTCACCTAGTGCCCTTCTATCATTACCAACAGCCTCTTTGTACTTTTCGTAATATGTTAAGGCTTCGTCAATTTGCTCATTGAGATGGTATACATTAGCCAGATCAAAATAGACTTTCTTTGGTAAACCATCCTGACCATTCTCAATCGCATATTCAAAATATGGAATTGATTTAACCTTATTATCAATCTCAAAAGATTGCTCATAACTTACCGCCACCCTATAGTAGGTCATAGGATCTTTTGCTCCTTTTTCAATAGCTTCCAGATACAAAGGAAGTGCTTCACTATAATTTCTGATCTTGAAATATTTATCAGCGTCAGAAATGAGTTTATCAGCATCCTGCGCATGCAGTTGAAGCGATAAAAACAAAAGAGAAGTTAATAATGTAGTAGTAATAGATTGTCTCATCTTGAATTGATTTATATAAACATCGGCTACAATGAGCTTCAGATAAGCTACAAATTTAATTATATATATTTATTCGCACATTTTTTAAATTGGAATAACTTCATAATAACATAATATGTTCATTACTCATGGATGGAGTTAAAGATTTTTTTAATCTTATTTGGGAATTTTTAAGGGATTTTGGTCTCCTTTTTAACGAAACACTTTTTACCCTCGGCAAGTCAGACATCACCCTGCTTACACTTGTATATGTCTCTGGTGCCATATTTCTACTGTTTTTTCTTTCAGGTCGATTTAGCAGATTATTAAGCAGGTCTATACTGGTAAAGTACACAAGTAGCCCTTCGGTAGTTCACTCTATTTCTACCATTATTCGTTACATCATTTTGGTGGTGGGTCTTATAGTTATTGTACAAACGGCCGGAATCGACCTAAGTACATTGAGTATACTTGCTGGTGCGTTGGGTGTTGGTATCGGTTTTGGCTTACAAAACATCACCAACAACTTCATTTCGGGTCTTATTATACTTTTTGAGCAACCTATAAAAGTTGGCGACCGTATAGAAGTCGCTGACATAAAAGGCGATGTAATTAAAATTTCAGCAAGAGCGACCACAGTGGTGACCAATGATAATATATCGGTCATCGTGCCTAATTCTGAGTTTATATCTTCTACTGTGATCAATTGGAGTCACAACGACAGAAATGTGAGTTTTAGATATAACATCAGTGTCTCCTACAAAGAAGACCCAAAACTTGTAAAAAAAATACTGCTTGAAGTAGCGGAAGATAACTCCGGAGTTTTAAAAAAGCCCGGCCCCCAGGTTTTATTTAATGAGTTTGGCGACAGCTCACTCGACTTCCACCTGCGCGTTTGGACTACTGAGTACATCAATAGACCAAATATTCTAAAAAGCCAGCTTTATTTTGCTGTGTTTAAAAGGTTTAGAGAAGCGGGCATAGAAATTCCATTCCCTCAAAGAGACCTCAATTTAAGAAGTGGGTTTGAACAGCTCAAATCTTCCGACACTTAACCAGAATCTTCGAATAGCCTAAAAGGTTACATTTTTAGTATTATCAGGACTATTTATTAATATTTAATACTAAATTGAGCTAGTTTCGAAGATCTATGGGCTTTAAGAATACGATATTAAAAATACTCAACGTAGAGGAAGATGAATCTCTACGCGTATTTTTCTTATTGGGAATGGGTTTCTTCATGGGTATTTACCTGGCCACCTTATCGGTAGGTGCTTCTACCCTATTTCTCCAAAGCTATGAAGGTGCTCAACTCGAACAGCAACTGGCACTGGCTCTTTTGGTTTCTGGTGTTTTAGGTATCATCTTCACAGCCATTTATAACTTCTTTCAGGGTAAAGTCAAGTTTACCAGCCTGGCCATTGGCGCCACAATCATAATTACCCTTATTCTTCTCGCCATTGAAATCGCCTTCCGGTCTGTAGAAAACGTAGAAATTATTCACTTTTTTGCTTTTACGTTTATCGTGCCTTCAAACTTTATTATACTGTTGATATTTTGGGGAACATTCGGTCGGATGTTTAACCTCAGGCAGTCTAAAAGAATTATCGGCAGCATCGATACCGGGCAACTCATAGCCTCGATAATAGCGCTATTTGCCATTCCGATTGTAATTAATAAAGTAATAACTACACAACAGCTGCTGTTTGTTACACTTCTCAGCATAGTCGGTTATTTACTGATTTTTCTTGTCATCACTTTTAAGAAACAGATCAAGAAAAGTATTGCCGACAACCAAAGTGTTGGCTACAAAGCTATCATCAAAAACAAGTATATGGGGCTTATGGCACTATTCGTAATTGTTTCTATGGTGGCTGTTAAGTTTATCGACTACTCATTTTTAAGTGTAACTACGGCACAATTCAACGACAACGCATTACCAAGCTTTCTCAGTTTATTTGAGGCAGCTGTAGTTATTTTTAGTTTTCTATTTCAAACATTCGTTACCGATAGAATCATTGCCTTGTATGGTTTGAAAGTATCGCTTTTGATTAATCCTTTGCTACTGGCTTTATTCACGATTGTAGCTATCCCCATGGGATATGCGTTCGGATATGGTTCAGAAAGTACGACATTTATCTTCTTCTTTATCATCATCTCTATGAGTAAGCTGTTTAGCTCTTCCCTCAAAGATGCACTCGATGGGCCTGCATTTAAGCTGTTTTTCCTCCCGATCGATGGCGCCATTCGCTTTGATGTACAAACTAAGGTTGAGGGTGTAATCACTGCATTTGCTGGACTTATGGCAGGTGGTCTGATCATTCTTATAAACAATGTAGATGTATTTTCACTCATTCACATCTCCATATTTACACTACCAGTATTAGCTATTTGGTATTTCGTAACTACAAAGATGCACAACAGCTATAGGCATACTTTGCACAATACCCTGATCAACAATAAAGTTGAGCATGAGCACGATTCAGAGCGGGAGTATGCTGTGAACAGAGTTTTAGAAAAGGAAATTAACAGCAAAGATGACCATAAGATATTGTATGGGCTCAAACTTATGGAGAAACTCGAGCCTGCTCTATTTGAGTCTTCGATTTTAAAGCTGCAGGAAAGTAGCTCAAGAAGTGTAAAGCATTATGCCAAAGAGAAAATTAAAGCTCTTGATCTGTCTTTTAGTCCCAGAACTGAACTCGCCAAACTGGCAAGCAAAGCTGCCCTCGAGGCAGAAGATAATGAACTGCTTTCGGTACCACCTGAAAAATTACACAAGCTCAGTAAATCAATAAAAAGCAGTGATCGCATATTGGCCGCTAAGCTTTTAAGAAAATTGATAAGTGATGAAAACATTTTCATTCTGCTTGAGCTGCTCAGAGATATTGACCCTAAGGTAAAGGCTCAAGCCCTTATAACAGCCCGGAGTGTAAAGAGACCTGAAACATGGACCATATTAATCGAGCTTCTTGATTCTCCCAAGTATAGTAGTGCAGCAACTGCCGCACTTATCGAAGCCGGACAACCGGCATTATTTCATCTCGAATCAGCTTTCCATAAATCTGGACAAACTGATAACTCTATGCTCAAGATAGTACAGATCATGGGGCGTATCGGTGGGCATAAGGCTATAGAGCTGCTTTGGAACAAAATAGAATATCCAGATAAGCGGATTGTAAAGCAAATACTTTTATCGTACCGCTATTTCAATTACCAGGCTAACCAAAAAGAGATTAATAACCTCACGAATCTGCTGGAAACAGAAATAGGAAAGACCATTTGGAATCTGGCAGCGCTTACTGAACTTTCTCACGATGAGCACTACAACTATTTAAGAGAGGCTTTAAAAGAAGAAATAGCTGGCAATTTAGATACCATATATGTTATTCTTTCCATTCTTTACGACCCGCAATCTGTACAGCTGGTTAGAGAAAATATAGAGAGAGGCACGAGTGATGGGATCGCATTTGCCATTGAGCTACTCGACCTGTTTGTAAGCCAGGAACTCAAGCCTAAGTTATTCCCTTTGTTAGACGATATTTCAGTGACCGAGAAAGTAAGAATACTTCAGGTGCATTTTCCACGAGAGGATTATAACGAGATTCAGGTATTAAACTACCTGCTAAACAAAAATTACAATCAAATCAATCGTTGGACAAAAGCCTGCGCGCTACATGCCATTGCCTTTTTGCCAGATTTTAGAATTAGTAGAGGGCTGCTTGCCCAACTCTTTAATAGTGATAAGTTACTCCAGGAGGCCGCGGCATGGGTAATTTACCATAAAGACAGTGCTAAATTTGATGCTGTTGCACAGCGATTGAAACCGGATACACGCAGATTTCTGGAAGACTCTCTTGAAAAAAACAGATTGCTAGAGGGTCTTGACGATGGCTTTTTTCTGGGCATAGAAATGGTCATGAAATTGAAAGGAATACATGCATTTGAGAACATAAAAGGTGTCATTTTATGTGATCTTGTAGATAAGATTTCAACCACCATTATTTCAGCTAATCAAACTTTACAAATTTCTAAGAAAGATGAAGGTGAGCAAATTTATATTATTGCAGAGGGAGAGGTGAGTTTGTACAGTAATGATGTAGAAATTAAACGATTAAGCGAAGGAGAAGCATTTGGAAATGTATTCGAACTGGATAATCCTGCTTCTATTGACGCTCTTGTTGGTATTAAGCGCACGGTAATTTTTAAACTATCAGTGCATGATTTTTACAATGTAATGGCCAATCATCATGAGCTGGCACAGGGATTTATAAAAAATATAAGCAAACAATTAGTAACCGAATAAATAACGAAATTTTACAGTCTTTATGGCCTTTGATATTGATATATTAATTGTGTATTCAGCGTCTGACAACGCACAAGCCTCAGAAACCGGCAATGGTTGGGTTACCGACTTTAAACGATTTTTAGAAATGATGCTTCTGCAGGTTTTAGGCGAAAAACCAAACGTTTTGATGAAGGCTGAAGACGATAGTATTACTGCGGCAAATCTTCAGGACGTTGGCATATTGATTCCTGTTTTATCAGAAGAATTTATGTCTTCCGGTGCTTGCCTTGACACGATTGAAGAATTTCATAAAAACATAAGTCCGAGCGATCCCTACAGAATATTCAAAGTGCTGAAAACACCCCTGCCCTTAGATCAGCAGCCTTTGAAATTAAAAGACAAATTGGGCTATGACTTGTACTTCATAAATCCAGAAAGCGGTGAGATTGAAGAGTACAAAGACTTTTTCGGACCGGATGCTGAAAAGAATTATTGGATGAAAATGGTAGATCTTGCCTATGACATCCATGAGTCTTATATCTCGCTAAATCAAAGCGATGTAGGAGATGTAAAATCTATTTACTCAAGAAGAAATATTTACCTGGCCGAAACTGGCCATGACCTCTCGATCCAGAGAAACATTATTAAAAGAGACCTGCAGCGCCATGGTTATAAAATACTTCCTGACCATACCCAGCCTCAGGATTTGGATTTGCTAAAATCGCAGGTAAAAAATGACTTAGCCAATTGTCAGCTGTCAATTCACTTAATTGGCAGCAGCTATGGTGATATACCGGAAGGCACTGACCTGTCTGTTGTTGATTTACAAAACAAACTAGCTACCGAGAGAAGTAGCGAAATCAAAGATAAAGCTACTTTTTCCCGCCTTATTTGGATATCGCCTAATCTTCAAAATGCCAGTGACAAGCAATTGTCCTTTATCGAAAATATAAAAAGAGACCTGGCGTCATCAGAAGGTGCAGAGATCCTACAAACCCCATTAGAAGATTTTAAGAATATTGTACGTGAAGAGCTCATTGAGGTGGGAATCGACAAGCGGTTGTCAAAGGCCACTGGTAGTACCAATGGCAAATCGTCCATCTATGTACTACACGATAAGAGCGACACCGACAATGTAAAAGAAATAAAGCAGACGATAGAAGACGCTGGCTACAGGGTTTTGACACCTACGTTTGATGGAGAATTGCTAGACTTACGCCAGCATCATATCACCAATCTGCGAGACTTTGATGCCGCCATTATTTATCAAGGCAAGGTAAATGACCAGTGGGTACGCATGAAGTTGCTAGACCTATTAAAAGCACCTGGCTTTGGAAGACGAAAACCAATAAAAGGAAAGCTTATCATAAGTAGCAAAGACAATATGATGGATCTCAGCGCTTATGAAAATCATGACATAACTGTAATAAATACTAATACTAACTCTACCATCGACTCCCTAGAGTCTTTTCTTAAAGACCTAAACTAGATACTCATGAGTGATGCTTTAGAAGTAAAAGAAACCAAAAGTAAACTTGATCGGGCTAATCCATTCCCCGGACTGAGACCTTTCAAAATAGACGAAAGTCACCTTTTCTTTGGTCGTGAAGGACAAAGTGATGAAGTACTTCTAAAGCTTTCAAAAAATCGATTTGTAGGGGTTATTGGTCCATCTGGTAGTGGTAAATCTTCATTTATCTACTGCGGAGTACTCCCTATTCTCTATGGCGGCTTTCTCACGAATACCAGCCCCAACTGGGAAGTCGTGGTTACTCGCCCCGGAGCTGGCCCAATTGATAATTTAGCTGAATCTCTACTAAAAAAAGATCCCGATTACATTGTCGCAGATGATGACGAAAAAAGGATTAAGCGCACGATCATTACTACGCTATTAAAGAGCAGCTCTATTGGGCTTGTGGAAGCCATCTTGCAATTAAGGAAGTCAGAAGATAAAAACTACCTGATTTTGGTCGATCAGTTTGAAGAACTATTTCGGTTTAAAGATAGTGCAGATGCTGGTTCGGTTAATGAAACTCTGGCCTTCGTAAACCTACTCATGGAGGCTGTCGACTACCCCGATGCTCCAATTTACATTGGTATTACCATGAGGTCTGATTTTATTGGTGACTGTGCTCAATTCCCTGACCTTACAAAAAAAATAAACGACAGTCACTACCTCATCCCTCAGATGACCCGCGAGCAAAAGCGTAAGGCTATAATTGGACCGGTAGCCGTTGGTGGTGCAGAAATAACTTCAAGACTCACCCAGCAATTGCTGAATGATTTGGGCGACAATCCTGATCAGTTGCCTATTTTACAGCATGCGCTTATGCGTACCTGGAGCTATTGGTCAAGGTTTAAAGATCGTGTTGATGAGCCAGTAGACATCAAACATTACGAGGCGATTGGCACAATGGAAGAAGCCCTTTCTCTACACGCCAATGAAGCTTACGATGAACTTACTGATGACCAAAAAGAAATTTGCGAATCTCTTTTTAAGGCAATTACAGAAAAACGAGGTGAAAACTTTGGCATAAGACGCCCCACCCGACTAGGAGAAATCGCTGCCATAGCCGATGTATCTGAAGCTGAACTTATAGCTGTAATCGATAAATTCAGAGAGCCCGGTCGCTCATTACTCACCCCAGCTGCTCATATTAGACTAGACTCCAAGTCGATGATCGACATTTCGCATGAAAGCCTCATGCGTATCTGGATCAGGTTAAAAAATTGGGTTGACGATGAAGCTGAGGCCGTACAAATGTACCTTAGACTAAGCGAAGCAGCGGCCATGTATCAGGTAGGGAAAGCCGGTTTATGGCGGCCACCCGATTTACAATTGGCCCTCAACTGGCAAGCCAAACATAAGCCTACCTTAGTATGGGGTCAACGATACCATCCAGCGTTTGAGCGAACGATGATTTTTCTTGAGTACTCAAGAAAGGAGTTTGAAACAGAGCAACGCATAAAAGAACTTCAGCAGAAAAGGAGACTACGTCAGGCACGTATAGTTGCTGTAGTATTGGGTACAGCATGTGTGGTTTGTATTGCTTTTCTGATTTTTGCTTTCTACAAAAACGCTGAAGCCAGAGAGCAACGAACAATAGCTGAAGGTCAAAAGCAACGAGCTGAAGCTAATGCTTTACTTGCACAGAAAAACGAAAAGATAGCTAAAGACAATGAACGTGATGCTGAAGAGCAGAAGGAAGCTGCTTTA
>NZ_SMMD01000939.1 GCF_009711475.1 Fulvivirga aurantia | reverse complement strand
CCTCCCTCCTCAACGCCCACATCGACAGGGCCTACACACCAAAGCAGGTGATAAAAAAACTAGGTTTTAGAAGATCAGATTACAACAAGCAGATTCCTGCTGTTTTAAATCAGATGGAAAAAGAAGGTAAAATTCAGCGCATTGCTAATGGTGGCTATAAAACCACCCGTGAGCCTGAGTTTGTAACGGGTAAAGTCGATCATGTAAATCCTCGCTTTGCCTACGTGCTCACCCCGGAAGGTGAAGACGATATTTATGTGAAAACCCAAGACCTTAAATACGCGGTCGATGGTGATATAGTGCGCGTAGTACTGCACTCAAAAACTTCCGGCAAAAAACCAGAAGGCAAAGTACTTGAAGTTGTAGAAAGAGGTCGTGAAGAAATTGTAGGTCGAATTGAGTTTTCACCACGATTTGCCTTCGTAATGCCTGATAATAGAAAGCTTCATCAGGACATATTCGTACACCTCGACTCGACAAACGGGGCCAAACACAACGATAAGGTAATTGTAAAGATCACCGAGTGGCCTGATAATGACAAAAGCCCCGAGGGCACGATCACAAGAGTTTTAGGGCAGGCTGGTGACAATGAGGCAGAGATTCACTCTATCATGGCTGAGTTTGACCTGCCTTTTGAGTTTCCTCAGCATGTGCTGGACGAGGCCGAAAAAATCAGTGAAGGCATCACAGAAGATGAGATCAAAAAGCGAAGAGACTATAGAGATATTCTCACGTTTACCATCGACCCGGAAGATGCCAAAGACTTTGATGACGCCATTTCTTACCAGGAGCTAGACAATGGTAATTATGAGATAGGTGTTCATATTGCCGATGTTACACATTATGTAATACCAAATACGGTATTAGAAAAAGAAGCCATACACCGCGCTACTTCCGTTTACCTTGTAGACAGAACGGTGCCCATGCTTCCGGAACGATTATCTAACCAATTGTGCTCACTCAGGCCCAGAGAAGATAAATTGACTTTTGCAGCAATCTTTGAAATAGATAAAGATGCCAATGTGAAGAAAGAATGGTTTGGAAGAACCGTGATCCACTCAGACCGTAGGTTTACCTATGAAGAAGCACAGGCAGGAATCGAGACCGGTATTGGTGATTATGCCAAAGAACTTCAAACGATAAATGACCTGGCAAAGCGCTTAAAAACTAAGCGATTTGCTCACGGGGCTGTCAATTTTGAGAGTACCGAGGTAAAGTTTAAGCTCGATGAAAACGGCAAGCCATTAGGCGTAATACCTAAAGTAAGACGTGATGCGCACAAGCTTATAGAAGAGTTTATGCTGATGGCTAATAAGCAGGTCGCAACTTATGTTTATAAGTTGAAAGAGGGTAAAGACAAAAAGGATAGAAACACCTTTGTATATCGAACCCACGACTTCCCCGACCCGGAAAAGATTGATACTTTCTCACTTTTTGCCAAACGTTTTGGCCATGAGCTAAACACAGACCGAGGATCAATATCCAAATCGCTCAACAAGCTGATGGATACCATTACTGGGCAACCTGAAGAGAATGTCTTGCAGCAATTAGCCATTCGCGCTATGGCAAAAGCCAAATACACTACCGAGGCAATGGGTCATTTTGGCTTGGCCTTCGATCACTACACACATTTTACCTCACCAATCAGGCGTTACCCGGATATGATGGTGCATCGCTTACTACAGCACTACCTCGACCAAGGTAAGTCTGTAAGTAAAGACGACTATGAGGAGAAGTGCATGCACTCTTCAGACCGAGAGAAACGCGCTGCTGAAGCCGAGCGGGCATCTATCAAATACAAGCAGGTAGAGTTTATGCAGAGTGTAGAAGATAAGGTATTTGAGGGTATTATTTCGGGCGTTACCGAATGGGGCATTTTTGTAGAGATCATCGAAACAAAATGCGAAGGCATGGTGCGTCTGGTTGACCTGAGTGATGATTATTACGAATTTGACGAAAAAAACTATCGCGTTATTGGTAGGAAAAACAAGCGGATGTTTACTTTAGGCGATAAGGTAAACGTGACTGTAAAAGACACCGATATCGATAAACGAACTATAGACCTGGAATTTGCCGAAGATTAATCATGCTGATTACTGATAAAAAACTAGTAAAACTCATCGAAAAAGAGGGTAAAGATTTTGACTACGGATCTCACCCCAAAGAACTATACCAGCCCATTAAATACATTATGAGTTTGGGGGGCAAACGCCTGAGGCCCTTACTTACTATCATGGGTTATTCGCTGTTTAAAGATGATGTTGAATATATCATAAAGCAGGCGCTCGCAGTTGAGGTCTTTCACAACTTCACCCTCATGCATGATGATATTATGGATCAGGCCCCTTTGAGAAGAGGTAAGCCAACTGTCCACGAAAAATGGAATGCCAACACGGCTATACTTTCAGGAGATGTAATGCTGGTGAAGGCTTATGAAATGCTTATGCATGGCAACGGCTTCAACCAGGAGATTTTTGATAAGTTTAACCAATGTGCTGCCGAAGTATGCGAAGGGCAGCAACTGGATATGATTTTTGAAGATCGTAAAACTGTTGGGGTAGATGAGTATATCGAAATGATTAGACTCAAAACCGCAGTGCTTTTAGGCTTTAGCCTTGAACTTGGTGGTATTTTGGCAGACACTTCTGAGAAAAACAAAAAAGCGCTACGACAATTTGGTCAAAATATTGGTGTAGGCTTTCAACTCAAAGACGACCTGCTCGATGTGTATGCCGATAAAGACAAGTTTGGCAAACAGGTAGGTGGTGACATCATTGCCAACAAAAAAACCTTTTTGTTGATAACCGCGCTCAAGCAGGCCAAAGGCAAGCACAAAACTGCCCTCAATAATTGGTTGAAGAAAGATGACTTCAAGCCGGAAGAAAAGGTGGCCGCTGTAACGGAAATTTACAACGAGCTAGGCATTAAAGAGCAAACAGAGCAGCAGATGAACCACTACTTCGACAAGGGCTTGAAAGCACTCAAAAAAGTAGAAGCCCCATTGATCAGAAGAGGTAAACTAAGATCATTTGCCGAAAAGCTTATCGATAGAGAAAAATAGTTGAAGCGGCTCGTGATTCGACTATTTAAGAAAGTTCAGATTCATGTAAAATTCTATCGTAATGAGATAGAAGTGACTAGAGTTGATACAAATAGATGCATTAAGCGAAGTACTAATCACTTATTTTCAACTGATCGATTAGTAATTGCAGATTTCCATAATGCCGAATATCATTTGACCTCGCTTATTAAGGAATTAATGGAAGGCAAAAGTATGGTAATTAACAAACTTATAATGATAATGCAACAAATGATTGAATACCCAGACGGACTTTCAGAAACAGAAAAACGGGCACTAAGAGATCTTGCAGAACACGCTGGTGCTGTGGAAGTTTATGTGTTGGACCATTCCAAAGAAATAAATAATCAAAACCTGCAAGACTTAATAAATAAAAACTGACTGCAGCTTAATCGCAAATATCAAAGCTCGCTGGGTAGTTCACCCAATCTCCTCCTGAACTTATGAATAAGATATTTAATGTTTTATGCCTGATTATACTATTATCTACCAGCATTTCCTCTTGTCAAGGCAAACAGTCTAATGAGCAAAATAAGCTTGACTGTCCCAATGTGCCGAAATTAGTTGGACGGATTAATGACTATGCTGACCTCCTTTTACCAGAACAAGAGGAAGAGCTGACAAACAAGCTCGAAAAACTAGAAACTGATATTGGTTCACAGGTAGTCGTTTTAACTATCAACTCATTAGGTGAAGAAAGTATAGAGGAATATTCCCTCCGGGTAGCTAATTGCTGGATGATTGGGAGAAGCGGTGATAATGACGGACTTTTAATTGCTGTGGCCCTACAGAACAGGAAAATGAGAATTGAAGTAGGCTATGGTCTGGAAAAAATAATTAAAGACCACACAGCAAAAAATATTATTGTCAACGACATGACACCGAAGTTTAGGGAGCAAGATTACTTTGGAGGATTACTTTCGGCTACAAATAAAATTGACAGTCTCATAAGATCAAATGTTGACTTAATTGGTGAACAACCTTAATAAAGAACAACCGCCCGATGGATAATAAAATTGAGACATTTGCAACTCTATGCAGCTTAGTTGATCTTGACAGAGACATGCAGGTATTATAATGTTTCTGACTTGGATAAGATAACAGAGTATATCCTTAATCATTATAATAAAGAATTTAACAAGGTGGACTTTATTGCCGAGCTTCAATATTTATCAACTGAAAACGGTGGGCGAGAAACACCAGCAAAATCAGGTTATCGACCACAAATTAAATTTGATTTTGACGAAATGCAGACTTCCGGACAACAAACATTTATTGATCGAGAAACTGTAAATCCAGGTGAGAAAGTGAGAGCGAAAATAAAGATTGTTTCCACAGATTATTTTACGCGTACTTTGATCGAAGGAATGGAATTCGAATTTAGGGAAGGAGCAATGAAAGTCGGTACAGGTAAAATAGAACATATCGTGAACAAAAAATTAGAGAAAAGTAGCAGGGACTGAAACTTATTTTCAGACTTATACAACCTTCATCACCTCAATCTACTCAACTGGTATTTTCTAATTCTGTCCCTCATTATTTTTAAGGCTTTTCCCAACTGGGCTTCAACCATAGATGGCGACATGTCTAATAAATGACCAATTTCCTGACTGGTAAAACCGTCAATTTTATGAAGTCTGTAAATGAACTTACTATTCTCAGGGAGCCCCTCGTAGGCATTTTCATAAACCGATTTAAGATCCTCAAAAAGTATCCCTCCCTGTTTCTGACTTTCTTCCGCTCTAATCATTGTTCTTTAATCGATTTCAATTTACGAGTGCAATGGTCATTAAAATCCGCTTTTCACCCAACCATAGCCAGTTATCAAATTTTTAAGTTATCCGTACATTTCTTAACATACCATGAGATTTACCTAAGCTTTTAAAGCTTTCAGCCTAAATAGCAGGAGCATAGTTTTTGTTAACGACTTGTTAAATACAGGTTTCATATAAATGCAATAGCTTAAATTTGAATTATGACGCGTACTACAATTCGTGTGTTAATAATCATGGCTATTTTGAGTATAGTGGGTATCACCATCACTCAGGTCTATTGGTTTAGGCGCGCCTTCAACACAGAGCAGCAGCAGTTTAATCGTGATGTAAATGTGGCACTATTTAATGTTGCCAATCAATTCTTTAAAATCAACAAAGCTGCCATTCCTGCCAATAACCCTATCAAGCAGCTGTCTACCAACTATTACGTGGTAATGATCAATAATGAGATTGATGCCAATTTGCTGGAGTTTCTGCTCACGGCAGAGTTTGAAAAAAGAAACATTGAAGCCGATTTTGAATACGGTATTTATGACTGCACCAGCGACAAAATGGTCTACGGCAGCTATGTATCGATGGATGAGGCAAAACCAAAAAATGACGATGCTTCCCTGCCCAAGTGGGAGAATCAAAACTATTATTTTGGCGTACAGTTTCCCAATGAGGTATCAATCATCACTGACCGTATGGAAGTTTGGGTTTTCAGCTCAACAGTACTGTTGGTAGTCATTATTTTCTTTGCTTCAGCTTTGTTTGTTATACTCAAACAGAGGCGGCTTAGTGAGGTCCAAAAGGACTTTATTAACAATATGACGCATGAGTTTAAAACACCCATATCTACCATAGCCCTTTCTGCAGAAGTACTAAAAGACCCGGCCACAGCTAGTGATGTCTCGCGTATGACCAGCTATGCAAATATCATAGAGACAGAAAACCAAAGGATGAAAAAGCAGGTGGAGCGTGTTTTACAAATGGCCAGTGTTGATAATGATGAAGTGGTTCTGTGTGAGGACCTATTAGATGCCCATCAGCTGATCACAGAAGTAGTAAAGGATCTCAACATGAGACTGGAAGAGCATGAGGCTGAGGTCACGTTGCAGCTAAATGCTACAAACACAACCATAAAGGCCGATCAATTACACCTAAGAAATGTACTTCACAACCTAATCGACAATGCCATTAAATATACTAAGGGACAACCTTTAGTAACAATTAGCACCCGTAATGCCACAAACACCATTTGCATCGGTATTTCTGATAATGGTATCGGTATTCCCACTGATCAGCAAAAGAAGATTTTTGAGAAATTTTATCGTGTGCCAACAGGTAATGTCCATAATGTAAAGGGCTTCGGTCTGGGTTTAAATTATGTGCAACATATAGTTAAAGCACATCATGGCAAGATCGATCTGGACAGTAAGATAAATAAAGGGAGTATATTTAAAATCACTTTAAAAAATGCATAAAATACTGCTGGTAGAAGATGATCCTAACCTCGGGTTGGTTATAAATGATAACCTCACACGCAATGGCTATGCGGTAACGCTGGCCACAGATGGTAGCTCTGCCTGGGATGCATTTAAATCAAACCAATATGACCTCTGCATTCTTGATGTAATGCTTCCGCAAAAAGATGGATTTACATTAGCCAAAGATATTCGTAATAAAAATACAGCTGTTCCTATACTCTTTCTCACGGCCAAATCTATGGAAGAAGACCGGCTCAATGGCTTCAAATCGGGTGGTGATGATTATATTACAAAGCCTTTTAGCATGAAAGAGCTGATTTTTAGAATAGAAGTATTCCTTAAACGATCAGCCAAGCCACAGGATAACGATATCGATTTTACGATCGGACAATATAAGTTTGATTACCAAAACCTTCAGCTTCACATTGCAGATCATATACAGACACTCACACAAAAGGAGGCTAACTTATTAAAACACCTTTGTGAGCACCAGGGCCAGGTGGTAAAAAGAGCCGAGATACTTGAAGCCGTCTGGGGATCAGATGACTACTTTTTAGGCCGAAGTATGGATGTTTTTATATCAAAACTTAGAAAGTACCTTCAAAAAGACCCCTGCATTCAAATAAAAAACATTCATGGGGTGGGTTTTCAGTTAGAAATTAACCTAGGTGTTTAAACATCTATTGAGTAATTTATCTAGCTTTGCGCCAATTTAAATAACCCAATAATTTTTGTATTTTACTCTTTCTTATCAAAAGATCACAAGCATGAAGAAAATTCTACTGTTATGTATTACTCTAGTCGTATGCATGAGTGCTTCTTGGGCACAAGGTGTAACTACGGCTTCCATCCGCGGCCAGATTGTTGATGGCAATGGCGAAGGACTTCCGGGTGCAACGGTTATTGCACGGCACGAGCCAACAGGTACTGTTTATGGTACATCTACCCGACCTGACGGCCGTTACAATCTGCCAAACTTGAGAATTGGCGGCCCATATACTGTTAAGGCAACTTATATCGGTTACAGTGAGCAGCTTAGAGATCAGATCAACCTACTTTTAGGTCAGGTTTTGGAAATTAATTTTGAAATGGCTGAAGACATCACTACGCTTGGAGAAATTGTAATCTCAGGAGATAATGAAACTTTTAATGGTGACCGCACTGGTTCTGCAGTAGCTTTTGACAATAGCGAGATCAGAAAGCTGCCTACCATCACTAGATCAGCTCAAGATATATACAGATTAACACCTTCTTCTGATGGCAATTCCTTTGGAGGAAGAAACGACCAGTTTAATAACTTTTCTCTGGACGGGTCAATTTTCAATAATCCGTTTGGATTAGATGCTGCTACTCCGGGTGGTCAAACTGATGCTCAACCGATATCTCTTGACGCTATTGCACAAATACAGGTAGCAACTGCGCCATATGACATCACACAGTCAGGTTTTACGGGAGCATCTGTAAATGCTGTAACTAAAAGTGGTACAAACAATGTATCAGGTACAGTCTTTGGTTTCTACAGATCAGACGCACTCACAGGAAGCAAAGTTGATGGAGAAGACGTATTTGTTCCGGATTTGACTCAACTTCAAACTGGCTTTAGTATTGGAGGCCCTATCGTTAAAGACAAAGTGTTCTTCTTTGCTAATACCGAAATTGAAAGAAGAGATAACCTGGGCTCAAGCTTTTTTGCTGCAAGACCGGGCCTCACAGGTAACAATGTTTCGAGAGTTACAGCTGCAGATTTAGAAACAGTTGCTGCGGAACTAAGAGATGTAGGATATGAGCCTGGACCTTATGAAGGTTACACGCACGAAACGAAAAACGAAAAAGGTATAGTAAAGATCGACTGGAACATCAACGATAAAAACACCTTAACTGCCACTTACAATTTCTTAAATGCATCAAGAGAAATACCGGCTAACCCTACTGCCATTGGTCGTAGAGGGCCTGATGCCATTACATTACAATTCTTTAACTCAGGCTATAGAATCAATAACAAAATTAATTCCGGGTTACTCGAATTGAAAAGCATCATCAGCAACAAAGCGTCTAATAAATTTCAAATCGGTTATTCTGCCTTCAATGATAGCAGAGATCCATTCAGTGCACCATTTCCAGTAATAAACATTAATAAAGACGGTGTACGATACATTGTGGCCGGTCACGAACCATTCTCAATTAACAATAGGCTGGATCAATATGTGTTTCAGATTACCAACAACTACGAAATGTATCTAGGTGACCACACAGTAACGGTTGGTGCAAACTTTGAGCGCTTTGACTTTGACAACTCATTTAACCTAAATGCCTATGGGGGTACGTTTGGACCTGGCTTCGCATCAGTAGCAGATTTTGTTGCCTATGCAAATGATCCTGCTGGTTTAGCTGCCGATGCGGCTGCAGCGCAGGCTACATTTGATTCAAATAACGCAAATGATACTTGGGGATTGGCAGAATCAACGATTGGGCAGTTTGCTTTGTATGCCCAAGATCGTTTTGAGGTTACAAACAACTTAACACTTACTTACGGTTTGAGAATGGATCTTCCACTTTATTTTGATACAGAAGACAAAGTGTTGGAAAACATCGAGAGAAAAGGAGGAGAAGTACCTACTGGTACTTATGCGCCTGATGTAGACTACTATGATGAAGATGGCAATGTAGTTAAATATGACCAAACTGAGCTACCAGATCAGACTCCACTTTTATCTCCTAGAGTTGGTTTTAACTGGGATGTAAATAATGATAAATCTCTGCAGATAAGAGGTGGTACAGGTCTTTTTACAGGTCGTCTTCCATTTGTATGGATTGGTAACCAGGTAGCAAACCCCGATTTCTTTTTTAGAACAACTACAGATCCGGATTTTAAATTTCCTAGAGTATGGAGATCAAGTTTAGGAATAGATAAAGACTTTGGTAAAGGGTTGGTAGCAACATTAGACCTATCTTATACTAAGGATGTAAATGCACAATATGTAATTAATGCCGGACTTGATACACCTTCTGGAAACTTAGCGGGTGTCGATAACAGATCAGCCTATGTACCTGCTGATAAATCAGTAGGACCTTTTGGTGGGCCAGTAAATGCGTATGTGTTTACAAATACTGATTTAGGTAGAAGCTTTAATCTAACTGCTGAGGTGAAGAAAAATTTCACTAATGGTCTTTTCGCAACGTTTGCCTATAATTTCTTAGATGCTAAAGATGCAAGTTCTTTAAGAGCAGAAATCACTAGTGATATTTTTGACTTAAATCCTCAGTTAAATAATGTCAACAATGCCAAGCTTTCTAATTCTATTTACGGTAATCGTCATAGGTTTGTAGGTACAGCCAACAAAACTTTTGAATACGGAAATGGAAAGTGGGCAACTACGCTGTCTTTATACTATGAGTATGCACAAGGAGGAAGGTTTAGCTGGACCTACTCAGGTAACATCAATGATGATGCATCAGCAAACAACGATTTGATATACATACCTACAGATAATGAAATAGATCAAATGAATTTTCTGGAAGCTGATGCAGACGGAGATGGTAATATAGACAATACGGCCGGAGCACAAAGAAATGCCCTTAAAGCATTTATTGCTCAGGATGATTATTTAAGTGAAAATAGAGGGTCTTATGCAGAAAGAAATGCCCAATTAAGCCCTTGGTTTTCAAGGTGGGATTTCAGATTGCTTCAAGATTACAACTTAAATAATGGTCATACCATTCAGTTTAGTCTAGATATTTTAAATATTGGTAACCTCATTTCTTCTAGTTGGGGTGTGAGACAATTACCAACAACATCACAACCAATTGGAGTTGTAAACACAGTTGATGCAGCTGGAAACCCGGTATATGTTCCAGGCGGAGACGGTGCTCCTATTTACACTTTTGACCCTGACATTACAGATTCATTCACGCCAAATACCGACCTTGTATCAAGATGGCAGTTACAATTTGGTTTAAGATATAGTTTCTAAAAAATTAGAGCTGAAACGAAAAAGGCTGCCAATTGGCAGCCTTTTTTATCGCTTAGAAATTTTATTTCCTGAAATATTTCTTTGTCTCGAGCTTTTAAATCGTTCGGGGTCTTCTTTACCATAAGCTCTGTGTTTGGTCTTTCTGCCTTGCACGCGCTTTCTCCACATTTTAAAACTAGAAGGTTTCATCTCAGTACGCATGAGCTTAATCGTATCGGCTTCTGATAAACCAAATTGTGCTTCTATAGCATCAAAAGAGGTTCTGTCTTCCCAGGCCATCTCAATAATTCTGTCTCTTTCTCTCTCTGATAAATCTTTCATAGACTAATAACCAGACTTACAGACTCAATGTTATTTTTACGTGGCACACAAAAAACCTCATCTTCCCGAAAAAATTTGTCCGGTATGTGGCAGACCGTTTAGCTGGCGCAAAAAATGGAAAGACTCCTGGGAAGATGTGAAATATTGCAGCGAAAAATGCCGAAGAAACAAATGATCGGTCATATAGGAATAGATTACGGCTCTAAGCTCGCTGGTACTACAGCGATCTGCTTTGCCGACTCAAACAACAAAATTAGCATCGGGCAAAGTGCCAATAAACAAGATGCCGACCGGTTCATTATTGATTTTTGTCAATCTCATAAGCCTTCATCAGTTTATATCGATGCACCCTTAAGTCTTCCTGCTGTTTATAAAAATCCGGCTGTCGAAGAGTCCAATTTCTTTTATCGCCAGGCAGATATTGAAGCCAGGGCCATGTCTCCTCTCTTTTTGGGTGGCCTCACTGCCCGCGCCATGAAGCTAAATCGGGACTTAAAATCTCTGCCATTTTATGAGGTTTATCCTAAGTTGTTAGTCACCACCTTAGACTTGAAGGTTTTTTATAAAAAAGACATCACTCATTTCCTTGAGGGCCTTTTTCAAAAGATACACTTACCAAATCTACCACAGTGCGACAACTGGCACCAGGTAGATGCTTTGCTGGCTTTTATAAGCGGCATAAGGCATGTCAATAAGCAACACATAAGTATCGGCACACCTTCTGAAGGGGTCATTTTCGCTTAACATTGATACAAACCGTTGTAAAACCGAGATTAAAGCCGGTTTTTCTCTATAAAACCTTAAACATTTTTGGTTTTACCCCCTTTATACTTTATACTCTTAGTGAACCAAAAATTTCTAAAAAACTATGGCACAATGTTTTGCACTCATGGGTTGGAGCTTACCTGTGATAGAAAGTATGCAAAAGCTCAACAAACCGTTTGTAGTAGTTTCATTCCCTGACTTCGAAAGTTATGCCAGGGACAATAATATACCTTTCGTATCCTACCAGTTTGATGAGTGGAGTGACACCTCCAATGCCATAGACCTTGCAGAAAAACTAAAACCATTTAATGCCGATGTTGCCGTACCTCTCTTTGAGGAAACTGTAGAGTGGGCCGGTGCTTTAAATAGCATCTACCGCAATGATCCACGCGTGCTCAATAGAGCTTTTCTTTTTAGAAATAAAACTATGATGAAAAGAAAGGCTTTGATTGGTGGTTTGCGCGTTGGCTTGTTTGAAGAAGTACATAGCAAAGAGCAGGTAAAAAGCTTTATGAAAAGATTGAATGAAGCCAACCTACAGCTCGAAGGAGAAGACGACAGCTGGGTGCATATCAAACCATTTGCCTCTGCAGGTACAGTAGGCCACAGATTGCTCAGGTCAATGAGCGATATAGATGAGAAGGTACAGGACAGTGATTTCCCATGCCTGGCAGAAAGCCACCTTTCGGGTAGAGAGTTTTCTTGTGAAGCTTTCGTGCACGGAGGTAAAATAAAGTTCTTAAATATTACCGAGTATGTAAAACTGGGTTATTCTAATTTCATACCTGAAGGCCACTATCTCAATAGCAAGAGAGAGCTTATTCATAAGCACATGCAAAAGCTGGTAGATATCTTCGGCATAGAATATGGCATGATCCATCCTGAGTGGTTCTTAACCGAAAACGATGAACTCAGTTTTGGAGAAGTAGCATGCAGAATACCGGGTGGCCACATTTTAGAGCTTTCTGGTAAAGCCTGGGGCTATGATGCATTAGCAGCATTTGTACTTTGCCATGATCCGAATCTTTCTGAAGATGAGCTAAAGTCTATACTGCCGGACGACAGTCAAAAACCAGAAAATCACTACGGTAATGTGATGATTTACCCACATAAAAAGCAGTTTTCTAAGCTGGAAATACCAGAAGAGTTAACAGAAGAGCCTTACTTTGTAGACCATACATTGGTACCTCCATTGTCTACACAAAAGATTAGTGACGATCGTGAAGGCTTTGGTAATCATTTCGGTACGATTAACTTCAAAGGTGAAGATCCGGATCGTATGACCGAATTATTAAAACATTATGAAAACGTAGACTTCTACGTATAAAAAAGGAGTTTTGTAATTAATGACAGAAAGTTTGACGGAAAGAGCATTTGATCATTTCGAAGAAGCCATCAATGCGCTTAGAGAAGCCACAAGTTTAACAAAGGCCGACAAAGCAAATAAATTGGTGAGCCAGATAGACCAAATAGCTCATAGTGAAGAAGGCATACAATATTTATATAAAAAATCCCCCGTGTTGGTAAAACTGGGGGTTTTTGATAATACCGCTTGGGCAGAACCAGAAAAGCTCGTGCCTCAGCTTGTAAACGGCACACTAAAAGCGGGTACGCCTCATTCAAGTTTTGAAATACTTAGCGAACTGCGCATGCTTTCTATTGCTTTGGGCGATAGTAAACATAAGGCTATGTCGAAAAAAGATGCAGCCACTTTTCTGGAAGAAGTACTCGTTCATAACCTGGAATTCGTATTCGAATCTCTCAATGAAGAAACCCGCTCAGCAATGAGCGCACTGGAGCAAAAAAAAGTATTTGGTCTGTTCAAATATTTACTCTCAAAGTCAGACCTGCAAGGTATCAAAGACAAGCTGGCTGAAGAGATTACGCTCATTTGCGAGCAGCGACCGATTGTTACCAGCAAGGCACGTGAAATTATTAAGCTTGTAAAAGAAAAGATTGAGTTAGATACAAGCAAAGAAACGGACGCTAAGCTAGCTTTCTATATCGATGCCATTTACCACCCCTCTGAAGCGGTAAGAAAACATGGTACGCAGGAGAAATACAACTCATACTTACAGTCAGCCAACGATCAGGAATTGGCCATTGAGTCTGATAGCCTGGGTAAAGCGATGCGGTCGAGTGGTTTGGTGAGTAGCTTTCATGCTATTTTACTTGAGCATCTCAGCGAGCAAAACCTTGATGAGCATCTTCCAAAAGCGCTTGGTCTTAATGACACGGGTAAGGCTGAGTTTGTAAAGCATAAAAAGGAAATCAAAAAACTCATCCATTACATTGTGCACCCTGACAATGCTCAGTGTGTGTATGGTTTGAGCCGAATGTTAGAGAAAGGCCTTTTTTCTCGACAGGCTGTGCGAGCAGGCCTGGATAATATTAAACGCATTAGGCTACACAGTGAGGTAGAAAAAAACATCATCAAGTCAATTGCTCATCCGGGTGAAAATATCAGTGCATTACAATATTTGATAGGCGCGCTTATTCGTGTGCTCGGCCAGCCATTGGGTGTCGGGCAGGGCAATAACCCCACCTGCCAGTCGGCAAGAGGGATAAGCATGTGGAGCCAACACGCCCCGGCCAAACTCATAAACATGGTGATTACTGCGGCCACGCTTAATAACCTTTCTTTCCGCTTTGAAGGAAAAGAAATAGAAGCCGATAAACTCGGTCATGGCTTAGTAAAGCAAATGGATTTTAGTCTTGATGCGGTTTCAGTGGTACTTGTCCCGCTTTTAGACAAGATCTATAATGAAATGATGAAGCTGGCCGCGGGCAGAGAAGATGACCCGCACAAGTGGGTAAACCCTGCCATGTACGGACAATGGATACAGATTGGCTTTGCCTCAGTTTATAATTATTTGCTCAACGCCATTCAGGATTATGAAGGTTTTATAAAGATATTATATGCGTCTTGTCACCCTGATTATAACGGGCACCACAGACTTGTCTACCCAAACCCGGTAGGCATTTTCATCACCTCCTCCCGAGGCGACATGATAGGTTTTCATGCGGTGTCGCTTCTAAGAGTGAGAAAAGACAATGAAGGTGTGATGAGGGCTTACTTTCTTAACCCGAACAATGAAGGCCGACAAGATTGGGGGCAGGATATAAAACCTGCTGTGATGGGCAACGGAGAAAAACCTGGTGAATCTTCACTACCTTTTAACCAGTTTGCCTCTCGCATTTACGCTTTTCATTATAATACTTTGCAAGCCACGGATCACCTCAATGAAGTGCCGAAAGAAATTGTAAAAGAAGTTAAAAAACTAGCCCAGGATAGTTGGGGCCGATCATATACCTGGAACGAAATTCCCAGACAATGGTAAAACATTCATCTCGCATATACCTTAAGCAGTCTGCTTTAAAAAGTAATTTCAATTTTCTAAGAAGGAAAGTGGGTGATGATACACGCATATCTTCCGTAGTAAAAGCCAATGCTTATGGCCACGGAATAGAAACCTTTGTGCCCATGGCAGAAAAATGCGGTATCAGCCATTTTTCGGTGGCTTCAGCTTTTGAGGCAGAGGAAGTTTTAAATGCTTGCTCTCCAAAATCGAAAATAATGATCATGGGTATACTTTATGAGGAAGATATACCCTGGGCGATTGAGCATGAGATTGAATTTTATGTATTTAATTATGATAAGCTAGAAAAGGCTTGTAAAGCCGCCAAGTCAATTGGTAAACCGGCACATTTACATATAGAAGTAGAAACCGGGGCCAACCGCACAGGTATGAATGCCAAAGAGTTTTCTAAAACACTTACCTATCTAAAAAAACATAAGAAGCACTTAGTATTTGAGGGACTTTGCACTCATTTCGGTGGGGCCGAAAGCCTTTCTAATCAGTTTAAAATAGATGCGCAGCACAAGCGCTATAAAGAATTTTTGAAAGAGTGTAAAGCAAAAAAGTTGCTCCCTAAATACCGACATATTGCTTGTTCTGCTGCTGCGCTGGCCATGAAAGACACAGTTTACGACATGGTGCGTATAGGAGTCGCACAATATGGTTTTTGGCCAAGCCCTGATATTTATTACCTACACCTGCAGGAAGTCGATAAAAAATCTGATGGGAATGCCCTTAAGCGTATTTTTAATTGGAAAACCGACATCATGGATATCCGCCATGTGAATGCCGGTGAGTTTATAGGTTATGGCACTGCTTTTCAGGCAACACAAGATATGCGCATTGCAGTTATGCCCCTTGGCTATTCAAATTGGCTATCCCCGAGCCTTGTCAAATCGAGGTCAGGTACTCATCGGTGGCAAGAAAGCACCAATAGTGGGCCTGATCAATATGAACCTCTTCATGGTTGATATCTCGCACATCAAAGATGTTGCTGTTGGTGATGAAGTGGTGCTTGTAGGCCGCCAAGGCAAGCAGTTGATTAATATTGCTTCGTTTACCAATTTCACTCAACTGCTTAATAACGAAATGCTCAGTAGGCTTCCTGCTGCCATCCCGAGGGAGGCAGTGAAGTAGAGCCTTAATCGAGCTTTGCCAATTCACGAGCAAAGTCGATTATCACACCGCTAATTTTATCTTCCCACTTGCCCGGCTTGCCATTAAAGGAATCTTCGGGGTTTTCATGGATAGCATTCCAATGGTCGAGGCCCTCATAGCGGTATAACTCATGATCTTTATGCCCGTTCGCCTCTAATATATCTATGATCATGTCATTGTCATCATCTGACATAATCCAGTCATTGGTACCTCTTATAATTCTCACCGGCACCTCGATTTCTTCCCAGGCCTTCGCAAAATTGAAGTCCTGAACTTCATGATAATAAGCGACTGGCCTACCGTACATATGCGCTTCACTATGGTAATTGTGCGCTTTAAGGTGAGGCTTTTCTCTGATCACTTCAGCGTACGATTTCTTTTCTATCAGCATGCCATAATAAAGTGGTATGTAAGCTTCATTCATCAACTGTGAAACCTCCATTGGCGTTTTGCCTTGCATCAACTTTATCCTTCTTTCAATTTCCAGCATGTGTTCAAACCACGTTTTCACAAAAGTACCATCGGAGATAACTCCCTCTGCTCCCATTTCATTGGCCATATAAGGCGCCAATGCGCTACCCATGCTAGAGCCATAAATGATGATGTTGGTGGAATCTACTTTATCATGATTTTTTAAACTTTGGTATGCTGCTTTAAATGCTGCAATGTCCTGATAGAAGGTGCTTTCACCACAATGGCCGTTACTGTCGCCTACTCCTGGTTTTTCTACCCGCATCACAACCATCCCTGACTTAGTCGCTATATCGCGCAAAACGCGTGTCCAACCTGTTTCATTTCTACCGGGATAGACTTCAATTGATGAGCAACTCAATCCGCCTAAAATAATAAGCCCGGGTAACTGCTGAGAGAGATTTTCAGGATAAGTCGTAATAGTTCTGATCAGGTCTCCATAATTTGAAAGCACTTCACCATACACCACCTCAATATCTTTGTAAGACTCTTTTGCCAGCGCTGGGAGTGTCGCATGTATGGTTTGCAAATTACCATCGCGTGATACTACCAACTCTACTTCTTCACCTGCCCTTAAATCGTATTCTATATCACTCCACCGATCGGGGTCTTTAATAAGCTCACCATTTAGCCTTATAATTTTGTCCCCTGCTTGCAGTCCATTTTTAGCAAGTATATGATCTGAATCAACACTTTTTACCGAGGCACCAGCATGCACTCCATCAGGAAATGATATGGCAGCTCCGATGTCTGCTCTGCGTTTAAGCTCCTGACCAGTGCCAGTAAAAAATAATAAAGTAAGAAAAACGGTAATCGGTCCCTTGATCATAATATTCGTCATTTTTGGTTTCTTAAATACACGAAATTCAGGGTGCAGCATTTTGTCTTTTATGTCAACAACACTGCTTTCTATATGATCTACGAGTATATATCTACCAAATGACAGCTGGTCAGTAGCTTCAATTGAGGCTTTTTCGTATTATTAATTATGAAGCCACTCTACCTCTTCAAATCCAGAATAGCCACTCATGTGGCATTCTGGATTGTTTATTACATCGCATTTAGTCTTATATGGGCTAAAGACCAGGATTACTTGGCTTCCTTTTTTCTTGAGTTTATTCTTTTGCCGGTAAGAATCATGGCTGTCTATGTCACTATATATGTTTTGATACCCAAGTTGCTTACCAAAAGCTCATGGGTGAGGTTTCTTCTTGGATATGTCTCACTGATTGCTGTTTGTGGCGTGGTTCAAAGATTGATCAGCTATTATTTTTATGAAGGTATATTTATTGAAACCGGAGCTCCGCTGTTTGACTCATCTTCCTATCTAAGGGCCATCATATTAATAAACACAACGGTAGTATTTGTTGCAGCCATAAAGATTACGCAGCTCTTGTTTACAGAAAAAGATCGGGTAAAGTATTTGGAAAAACTGCTCGAAGACCGACCTGACACGTATGTGGAAGTAAGGTCTGACAAACGCATTCACCGGGTAGAAGCCGATTCTATTTTATATGTAGAGGGTTTGGGCAATTATGTGAGATTTGTGCTGAAGGATAAAAAACTAATCAGCTATAGCAGTATGCGAGATGTAGAACAAACATTGCCTGACAATTTTTTACGCGTTCATAAATCATTTATTATTAACAAAAACCACATCAGTTCATACAACCACGAAGATATTCAGGTCGATGATCAATTTATTCCTATAGGCAGGTCGTACAAAAATGCAGTGAATATCTAGGCTCAATATTACTATTTTATTTAGTTTTTACTAATTATTTTAGTATTTTTGTTCTGTGGAAGGAGAAGAATATCATAAAGGCAGGGGTGCTCAAATTAAAACGGATAATCCATTTTTTAAGCAACGGCATACGCTTGACATACCAGAAGCTGTTGATGAAGACCCTACTCTTGATCGACCCAAAACCCAAATACTATTTGAGTATCCGAAAAATGTGGTTAATAAAGTCGATAGTGTTGATGTGGGCATGGATTTTTCTTTGAATCCTTACCAGGGTTGTGAACACGGCTGCATTTATTGTTATGCCAGAAACAGCCACGAATATTGGGGCCATGATGCCGGGTTAGGATTCGAAACTAAAATAATCGTTAAGAAAAATGCCCCCCAACTGCTTGAGCAAAAGCTCCTAAGTAAAAACTGGAGACCGCACCCTATAGTACTTTCAGGCAATACGGATTGCTATCAGCCATTAGAGAAAAAATTTAAGCTTACGCGTCAGTTGCTTCAGGTTTTTAATAAATACAAGCATCCGGTGGGCATTATCACCAAAAACACATTGGTTTTAAGAGACATTGACCTGCTCGAGGAGTTAGCAAAAGACAATCTCGTACGCGTTATATTTTCGATCACCACGCTGGATGAAAAACTAAGGAGCGTGATGGAACCGCGGACAGCGAGTGCAGCCAAGAAGTTAAAAGCTATTAAAACACTTACAGAAAGAGGCATTTCTGTATCGATCATGAATGCTCCTATCATACCTGGCCTTAATCATCATGAGATCCCGGCAGTAATTAAAGCAGCAGCAGAACATGGCGCTGTATCCGCAGGCTACACCATCGTCAGGCTCAATGGGTCGATAGGAACGATCTTCGAAGATTGGTTGAGAAAAAACTTTCCGGATCGGTTTGATAAAGTTTGGAATCAAATCAGGGAAGCTCATGGCGGCAAAGTGAATGACAGTAGGTTCGGGACACGAATGCGTGGTGAAGGCAAATTGATGGAATCGATCAATCAGCTATTTAATGCATCAAAAAAGAAATATCTTGGCAATAGACAATCACCGACATTAGACACTAGTAAGTTTAGAAGAAATGGCAACTACCAGTTATTCTAAAACAATATACTAATAGCTCAAAGCTGGTTTACAAACGCCTCCTATATTACACTTTAGATGATCGATGAAGTTCTCAATATATTGAGGGGGCTCAGATTGTTTAAGAGTAAGTGCATACCACGTTCTAAATAAACCCTTCTTAGTAACCGGAACTACCGCCAATCGCTTGTCATGTAAATATGGCTCTACTATCCATTTCGCAATCACCTTCACACCCATTCCCGCCTTCACCATCTCGAGCGCTGCTTCTGTAATTTGAATGGCAGTTACTTTTTTCGGTTTTACATTTTCGGGAATAAGCACCCTTCTGAAAACAGTCACGGAGTCCAACGGAAAAGAATGAATGATCATACTTTCGCTTTCAAAATCCTGAGCTTTTACATATTTACGACCAGCCCACGGGTGGTCAGCAGGAACTACAGCAAGTAGTTCATCGGTAAATAACTCTGTGGTTCTAATGTTGGGATTATCTACATACCCACTGGCTATAGCCAAATCCAGTTTTCCATTTAGAATATTGTTAACAGGATCATTGGCTGTTTCTGGTGATATTTCTATTTCTACATTAGGAAACTCACGGTTAAAATCTACCATCAATGAGGGCAACCAATGATAGCAGGTATAGCATTCGGTAGCTACACGCATACTTCCCTCATCACCTCCAATATATTTTTTTACGGCCTTTTCAGCTTTATCAATCTCTTTGAGCACACGCTCCGCTGACTGCAATACAATTTTACCAGCACCGGTAAGCACGAGCTTTTTATTTACACGATGAAAGAGTTGAGCGCCCAGCTGTGTCTCCAATTCCTTCAATTGATGACTTAACGCTGATTGTGATAAGTACAAGGTTTCCATGGCTTTGGTCAAGCTACCTTTCTCTGCCACAGCTTTGATGAGCCGTAAGTGTCTGACTTCCATTTGTATTAATTTATTTCATGAATATAAGAAAATATATTCATCCAATTAATAGAACGGTAAAATCGGCAAACCGTTTCACCACTTACACCAAATCTTTACTTCTATGCTCAATTTATTTTCTCTACTACTAATTCTGCCTGTTGAAATTGCCTGTCAATTTTTCGGTGGCAGTATACTGGCAGTTCTGCTAGTTTTATCAAGCAAGATTTCAGTCAGTGACACATACATTAACCTTCAGTCAAAGGCCATCGGGCACTCTTTCTATACCAAATAAAACCACTCATGAAAGCCAGAAACTTATTACTACTCCTTTTGTTAGCCTCATTGTGGGGGCCTTCATTTTTATTTATCAAAGTGGCGGTGACAACCATAAACCCTATAAGCTTAGCTGCTTTGAGAATAGGCATTGCAGCTATACTACTTGTCGTATTTCTCTACCTCAAAGGCGGTCGCCTCACTGCCTCCGCCAAATTTTGGAAGGACGTAACCATTGCAGGGTTTTTCGCTCACGCACTACCATTTGTTCTGATCAACTGGGGTGAGATTTATATTGCCAGTGGTTTGGCCTCGATCCTAAACGGACTCACGCCTTTATTTACCATTTTGGTAGCTCATTTTATGATAGAAGATGATAAAATGAATGCCGCCAAAGTTACAGGCACTTTGCTCGGCTTTGCCGGATTGTTTTTGCTGATCTCACCCAGTTTATCCTTAAATATGCAAGCCTCCATATTGGTCATAGTAGCGGTAAGTATTGGCGCCTTGCGCTACGGCATCGCCATGGTGTATGCTCGTAAAAACCTGAGTCACGCACCTCCTCTACACGCCCCTACAGCACAACTTTTAGTGGCTACAGTATATCTGGTGCCCCTTTCGCTTATTGTTGATGGTTATAGCGCCTATAACCTATTGGCGCTACCCTGGGAGGTAACAGGTTCAGTTTTGGCATTAGCGATTTTCGGTACAGCCATTGCCTTTGTGGTTTATTATAAGATTATAGAAGTGGCTAATGCCTCCTACCTGGCACTTGTCACTTATCTAATGCCCATATATGGCGTGGCACTAGGCATTTTATTTCTTAACGAAAGCCTATCATGGTATGCCATAGCAGGTGCGGGGCTTATTTTAACCGGACTTATGATCGCCAATAAAACCATCTCACTGAAAGTGTTGAGGCCTTCAAAAGGTATAAAACTGAGTACAGAGACAGATAAAACCTGCTAAGTGTCTTTAGGCATACAATTGAATTGAAACAATAAATCTGGTTAGGCAGTTTATATCGTAAATACATCAGTTATGAGAAAAATTGCCCTAACCAGATATTCCGTTTTTTTGGTCCTCCTCTTTACGTTCAGCGCATGCTCGGCTAAAGAGTCTGCAAAAAGGAACCCCTCAAAAGAACTAAACGCTGAAACCTTAGCTAAACTAGACACTGCTTACTTTGCCAGTGGCTGTTTTTGGTGTACAGAGGCCGTCTTTGAGCGTGTGGAAGGTGTTGAAGATGTGGTTTCCGGATATAGTGGCGGTTCATCCAAAAATCCTACTTACAAACAAGTGAGTGCTGGTTTAACAGATCATGCCGAAGCCGTGAGAGTATTATATGATCCTGATGTAGTCAGTTATAAGGATTTGGTTTATATCTTTTTTGGTTCTCACGATCCTACACAACTCAATAGGCAAGGACCGGATGTAGGTAAGCAATACCGATCGGCCATATTCTATACAACATCGTCAGAACAGTCTACCGCTAAAGCAGTAATGGAAGAGTTAGATAGCTCTGGAAAATACAAAAAGCCCATTGTAACAGAGATCACTGAGTTTTCAGCTTTCTATGAAGCAGAAGACTACCACCAGGATTATTACGATGCCCATCCAAATCAGCCTTACATCGTTTCTGTATCAAAACCGAAGGTTGAAAAGTTTATGAAAGAATTTAAAGATAAGCTAAAGGCCGAGTATAAGTAATAAAGGCCTACAAATCTATCACCACCTGATTTTTCAGTAGATCGTCCATGGTTTCGCGCTCTCTTATCAAGTGGGCTTTGCCTTTGTAAATCATAACTTCTGCCGGTCTGAATCGTGAGTTATAATTAGAGGCCATGCTAAAGCCATAAGCTCCGGCATTTTTTATCGCTAAAATATCGCCCTCTCTCACTTCATTGAGCTTACGATCCCAGCCGAAAGAATCCGTTTCGCAGATATAACCCACGATACTATATACACGTTGCGTGCCTTTAGGATTAGATACGTTCATTATTTCATGGTAGGCATCATACATCATCGGCCTCATCAAATGATTCATACCCGAATCTACACCGACAAATACGGTAGCTGGCGTAGTCTTAATTACATTTGACCTCACCAAAAAGTAGCCTGCCTCACTTACTAAGTACTTACCGGGCTCAAACCACATTTCAAGTTTTCTTCCATAGCTTTCACAAAACGTGTCAAAAGCCTTACCGAGTTTAACGCCAAGGTCATAAACGTTGGTGGTGATATCTCCTTGCTTATAACCTACTTTAAACCCACTACCAAAGTCGATAAACTGCAGATTTGGAAAGTCTCTGGCCACACCAAAAAGTATTTCTGCAATTTTCAGGAAGATTTCTGCATCCAGAATATCGGAGCCGGTATGCATGTGCAAGCCAACCACTTCAATATTATTGGTTTTTACTACACGCAACAGATGTGGCAACTGATAAATACTAATACCAAATTTAGAATCTACGTGGCCTGTAGAAATTTTAGTATTTCCACCCGCCATGATATGTGGGTTTAACCTTACACAGCAAGGTACTTTGTTATGATACTTGTGACCAAACTGTTCTAAAATGGAAATATTGTCAATATTAATGACCAATCCCATTTCTACACCTTCCTGAATTTCGTCAAATGAAACACAGTTCGGGGTGAAAAGAATGTCCTGAGGTTTGAAGCCGGCCTTTAATGCCATTTGTGCTTCCTGGATAGAAACAACATCAACACCAATGCCTTGTTGTTTCATTAACTTAAGTATAGATATGTTGGTTAACGCCTTTGCAGCGTATTTAATCCTTATCTTACGATCCGAAAAAGCATTTTTCAGACTCTGTAATTGAGTTATTATTTTGTCTGCATCGTAAACATAAACCGGTGAGTCAAACTCTTTAACTACATCGAGTAGTTTTACACCTTGTATCTGATAAGAATTGTTCTTAAGTTCCATATCTTTTCTTCAAAAGCTCAAATTTAAAGCTAAATACTAAATAAACTGCAAGGCATTTGGTAGGAGTTTGATGAATGGCAAAAGAGATGCTTGATGCACTTCATATTATTGATCTTAGATAAAAGCATCATTATATTCACTTAAACACAGGTTTGAAAAGATAAAGTCAATATT